>JAUILH010000248.1 GCA_030433115.1 Bacteroidia bacterium
GAATTCATATCTGAGCGGGCGGCCATGGTATAGTTAACGGATGGATCTGGTAACAACTTCATGTCCAATTCCATAATTAAGTCATCTCTTGAAATTAAGACTTTGATCTCATCTCCAACTTGATTGAGTTCAATCAAGCTTTTGAGGTTTTTACTGGTTGCTCTGTTGCCGTTGATGGCTAGAATTTCGTCTTTAGCACTCAGTCCACCCTCATATGCTGTAGTGTTTCGTGTGACAGAACTAACCACCAATTTCCCATCAGAATCGGACGTTCTTGCTCCCAGACTGGGTTTCTTTTTGTTCTTGTTTAAGTCTTTGATTTCAATGCCAACATGTTTAAAGTAAGCATTGTAATCAATGGTTTCAGTTCCATAAATGTACTTATTGAAAAAATCATCCATCTTTTTACCCGCTATCTTTTCTATTGCAGCCTTCGCTTCTTGCTCATTAAAGCCTCTTCCTGCCTTTTCGTGGTAATTCTTATACAGGTAGATCAAAACGTCATCCAACGATTTTTCTCCTTCGGTAGAATTAATAATTTCTAAATCCAGCATGGCGGCTACCAAAGAGCCTTTGGAGTAGTACGAAATAGTCGTGTTATAAGAATTTTCATTTGGTCTGTACAATTTGATCCATGCGTCCAAACTTGACTCAGATAGAGGGAGGACTTTATTACCTGGTTGATTTTCAACTCTCGTAATTGTTCCAGTCAGTTTATTGAGATAACGATCTTCGTCATAAAAACCGGATCTCAATAATAGCAATTCATCATAATAGCTAGTGAATCCTTCCATGATCCAGAGTAAACTTGTATAGTTCTCCTCATCGTAGTTAAAAGGCCCTAATTCTACCGGACGAATTCTCTTGACGTTCCATAAATGAAAATACTCATGTGCTACAAGGCTCAGGAAACCCTTGTATTTCTTTTCTCCATAGGTCCATCTATTAACCTGAAGAGTAGTGGAGTTCAAATGTTCCAAACCTCCGCTTCCCACGGTTAGGTTATGAATGATGAACGTGTACTCCTTATTTGGATTGAATCCGAATACATTGGTACAGCTTTCCACTATTCTTGCCATGTCCTTTTTAAGTTGTTCCTGATCATAATTTCCCTGACCGTACATGGCAACTGTGTGCTTTACACCAGCTGCATCAAAGGTGAAAATTTCCTGGTTTCCAATTTCAATTGGAGAATCCACCAATATGTCGTAATTCTTGAAAGATCTTTTCCATTTATTGCCATTCACAATGGGCATTCCCGTGCTGATTTCTTTCCAGTCTTTGTAGGGTGTAATGGTCAATTCCCCGCCAACATCTAATTTATTATCCACGTACATAAATACACTGGTACCATTCAGGTAGCCATGAGACATATCTATGAAAGAAGTTCTTACAGATAACTCAAACGCGTATACTTTGTAGGTGATTTTAACATCAGACTTCTTCTTATTAAACACGCGCCACGTGTTCTTATTGATCTTTTTAACTTCAATTTCTTTGCCACCTGCAGTTGCTTTAACCGCTTCAACACTTTTAGCAAACTCCCGGATCATGTATGAGCCAGGTGCCCAAACAGGCATTTTAATGTCGAAATGAGGCACTTTGTAGTCGTCAACGTTCATCCCTACCTCAAAGTAGTGTGTGTGTGGTTCAGGCATTCCCAACTCATAGGATATTTTTTGGGCACGGACCGCACCAACTAGGGTGATAGCAAAAAGGAGACTTAAAACAAAATGCTTCATAATATTTAGACTTTGGTCAAAAATAACTGTTTAAGGGCAAAAAATAGATTTCTGCGTGTTTTTTAGTGATTGATTATTAGATTTGTTCAAAAATCGCACCAATGAAGAAGTTTTTAATCGCATTGCCCATTAGTTTATTGTTGTTTTCTTGTGGAGAAGATAAAGAAACCACTGAATCTGAAGCCGATCCAAAGGAACAAGGCAGTGACAATTCAGGTGAAATATCTGCCCTTCAAAAGGAAAATGAGGATTTAAAACAACAGCTTGATCAACAATCAGCTGCTTTATCAGAAAGTGCGTCACTCATTCAGGAGATTACGGAGAACCTATCTAAAATTTCTTATGAGCGAGGAAAGATCAGAAAAGTTGGGATGAACCCTGAATTGGATGAGGACCCAAAGCAGTATATCGTTGCAGAGATCAACGCACTGAATGAGTTGCAGCAGCAAAATGCCGCCAAAATTGCTGCCTTGAACTCATCTTTGAAGAAAGCAAAATCAGAATTAGGGGAGAAAAACACAACCATTACCAGTTTAAATGCTTTGGTAGAATCTTTGAATAATCAATTGATGGTGTCTGAGCAAGAGAATCAAGCTTTGAGAAATCAGTTAGATGCTTTGGACCATGATTATGCCAACTTGTTTGACGATTATTTGGTGGCTTCAGATAAAGTTGAGAACCTGACGGATGAGGTGAATACGGCTTATTATGCTTATGGAACTAAAAAGGAATTGAAAGAGAACAATGTGATCAGTAAGGAAGGTGGTTTCATTGGTTTGGGAGGCTCTAACAAGTTAAGCGACGACTTCAACGGTGACTATTTCCAGAAAATAGACATCACTCAAACCAGAGAGATTGAATTAATGGGCAAAAAACCTGAATTGGTGACAAGTCATCCATCTTCATCTTACGAACTTGTGGAGGGCGACAATTCTGTGATGCTAAAGATCAATGACATCGCTGCTTTCTGGTCGGCTTCTAAGTACTTGGTCGTTACTGTTCAATAATTGTCCTGGAGGTTTGGTGTTTTTGATCGAAATCAAAAATATCAAAGCAATTAATGCCATGGCAGCAGAGGCATAATGTGCTGTACTGATATTGGTAGGATCATTGTCATAGATAAGTCCACCTGCCTGAGACCCGAGGATAATACCCACTTCTACAGCAAC
>JAUILH010000249.1 GCA_030433115.1 Bacteroidia bacterium
TGTACCTACGCCATGTTTTGCATTCATTGGCAATAGCCAAAGAAATAACTTTTGAACCCGGCACCAGGATTTTGGATATTGGGACTGGAGGTGGATTTCCCGGCATTCCATTGGCTATTATGTTTCCGGAAAGTGAATTCTTACTCGTAGACAGCATTGGTAAAAAAATCAAAGTGGTCAATGAAGTAGCCTCTGCAATTGGTTTGCAAAACCTAACCGCAGAACACTTGAGAGCAGAAAAAGCCAAAGGCCCTTTTGACTTTATAGTTTCCAGAGCTGTCGCTAAAACGAAACAACTGTTTCACTGGACACACCAAAAAATAAAGACCTCTACTCACCCGACTCAGGCAAATGGTTACTATTTACTAAAAGGTGGGGATCTGGACGAGGAACTAAATGAGCTAAAAAGGCCGTACAGCATTGCAGATATTTCAGCACATTTTGAAGATCCTTTTTTCGAAACAAAAAAAGTCGTTCACATTCCTGTATGATTATTCCTTTGGCAGAATGTCTTTTACCTGAAAGGTAAACCCTAGCGAGGTGTGCAGTTCACCAGATACAAGCTTGATTGATGTAAACTTCTGTCCTTCAGGAGCTATGTGCACTTCTATTTGTTGCTCTCCAATGTTGACGATCCAATATTCTTTCACTCCAGATGCCGCATAGATTTCCAACTTCCGACCTTTGTCAGTTTTATAAGTAGAGTCGGATACTTCTATTAGCAAGACTATATCATCAGGAGTAATGAATTGGTTTTTGAGTAAAGAATCAGCGTATCTTGTAACTACCAAATCAGGTTCCAAAATGGACTCATTAGTCATTTTAACAGGATTCTGACTACTTATAATGTAGTCTTGCTGATCTAGGTTAGCATATAGTAATCTGGTTAGTAATGTCATACAATTGGCATGCGGTGGTAATATCGGGTTCATATCTATCAGTTCTCCATCGATGAGTTCTATACGCTCGTCAGCTCCCAGGATACCTGCCTTTTCCATCAGCATCACATCCTCTACAGTAAACTTATGTTTGGTAGGTGTCTGTATCATAGTGTTGTATTTACGAATATAAATAATCCGATCATCACTAATCGCTTGTTTGAGTTTCTCAATTAACTAAAATTACGTCAAAATTGATTCACCATGAACCTGGAAGAGTTTAGAAAACGTGCACACGAAGCTGTGGATTGGGTAGCTGCTTACTATGAAAACCTGGAGAAAAAACCTGTAAAATCACAGTCCAAACCCAATGATATTTATAATCAAATTCCAGACAGAGCACCCAAAAGTCCAGAGCCTTTTGATGCCTTGATGAATGATTTGAACAACATTATTATGCCTGGAATTACCCATTGGCAGCACCCTCACTTTCATGCCTATTTCCCTGCCAATGCTAGTTTTCCATCCATCATCGCTGAGATCCTCACTGCTGGTATGGGTGCGCAGTGCATGGTCTGGGAGACTTCCCCTGCCGCTGCAGAATTAGAGGAGCGGATGATGGAATGGCTCAAAAACCTGATGAAACTTCCGACTACCTGGTCAGGTGTGATTCATGATACTGCATCCACGGCTACTCTGACAGCCATATTGTCTGCTCGTGAGCAAATCACCCAATTCGCTATCAACAATCATGGATTTGAACATCAAAAACTCAGGGTGTATTGCAGTACTGAAACTCATTCCTCCATTGAAAAAGGAGCCAAAATTGCAGGGATTGGAAAAGAAAATGTGGTGAAAATTCCTGTTGATGAGCAAATGGCAATGAATCCAAAATTGTTGGATTTGGCTATCGAATCTGATCTGAAAAACGGGTTTATTCCATGTTGTGTCATTGCGGCTATTGGCACCACGAGCACTGTAGCCATTGATCCGACGGATGAAATAGGTCTGATATGCCAAAGACACAATGTCTGGTTGCATGTGGATGCGGCTTACGCAGGTAGCGCCATGATCTTGCCAGAAATGGACTATCTCAGAAAAGGTCTGGAGTATGCAGATAGCTTCGTTTTCAATCCACACAAATGGCTCTTTACCAACTTTGATCTCAGTGCTTATTTTGTAAAAGATAAAAATGCGTTAATTGATACATTTGAGATTCTTCCCGAATACCTTAAAACAAAAACCAGAGGTCTGGTGAACGATTACCGTGATTGGGGAATACAACTTGGAAGACGTTTCAGAGCATTGAAATTATGGTTTGTAATGAGAAGCTTTGGTGTGGAGAATATGCAAAAAACACTTCGAAACCACATCGATTGGGCAAAGTGGTTTGAAAAACAAATAGCTGATCACCCGGATTTGGAAATTTTAGTCCCGCGTAGCTTGAATGTTTTGGTATTCCGAGTTGACAACCATAAAAGCTCACAGGAAGAACTTAATCAAATGAATGAAAACCTATTGCAATCGATAAATAACACCGGAAAAGCTTTCATTACGCATACAAAAGTAAATGGAAAATATGGGCTTAGAGTCGTTTTGGGGCAGACCTATCTGAAAGAAAGGCATGTGCAAGAATTGTGGGATTTATTGCAAAATCATGTTGATATTAAGAATTAAATAAATACTTCTAACACGAAATAAATATTTTCAAAATAAGCCTCATTTGAGTATGTTTGATAAGTTATTCTTCTAACCAAAAATTAATAACATGAAAAAAACACTTTTACTCGCTGTAGCGATTCTTTTCGCATTTGCTGGATACTCAAACAGCAAATACACTATCAATGACAACCAGGTAGAAAAAGTTCTAACTGAGTCTGTTCAGATAAATTTCGAACTAGATGCTAACCAAATGGAAAGCATTCTGGAAACCACTTCTATTCAAGGTGAGCCAAATGCATGGGTTGCTTTTGCACTTTCTTGGGTACTTGGAGGAATAGGTGTACACAGAGT
>JAUILH010000250.1 GCA_030433115.1 Bacteroidia bacterium
ATAGTCATTTGCTTGCAACCAACTAACACCAACTACAGGATAATCTCTGTAAGCTGGGTGACGCAGGTAATACTCTACATAAGGCTCAAGGTAAGCTAACTTAGATCGCCAAGCCAAAGTATCTGGCAAAGCATTCTTGTAGATACTTGGGAAACTTGTAAATGTTCTTCTGATCCAATATAGGTACTCCAAGTAATTAAAGTTGGTCACCTCAAACTGATCCATGTAAAAAGATGATACTGTTACCCTTCTTGGAATTGTATTCCAGTCGTAAGTCACATCTTGTTCCACTCTACCCATGGTAAATGTTCCACCTTCAATCAATACCAAACCTGGACCAGTTTCCTGTTCCTCAAAAGGAACCTTTTGGAATCCACCATTGCCGGGATTGTTATAATCCCAACCTGTATTATTTGAAGTCTCGTATTTACAACTGGCTACCAAACCTGCTGCCAATACAACCATAAGAATCCGTGCCAACTTTAACTCTCTGATCTTCATTCTTTATAATTTTCTTTAGCTTCCTTTATAACGTCCTAATCAAAAAAGGTTACACTTTTCTAAAAACTAGGACAAGTAATTGTTCTAAAAGTTCTTCTTTTCGGTTTACAATCAAAGTTCATTTGAAAAGATATTTCGTGAGATCCTGCAGAGGCATTTGCCAATTTTGAGACTGTCACGTCATAACTGTAACCGAACTTTACAATATCTGTTTGGAACCCTAAGGTCACAATAAAAGCATCTTTATTTCTGTACCACACACCACCGGTCAATGCACCTTTACGAATATACATTCCCATGTTTAACTGTCTAAAACCAGCTTGTTGTCTATATAATATGTTAGGACTGATGGACGCCACATCACTGTATCTGGAATTCCCAAGTGGAATAATGGCTCCTGCATGACCTGTTAATTTCATAGGGATAGGACTTGCTCCGGCGATTACCGACTCATCTGGTTCGGTTAAGTGATGTCCAGCAACCCCAATGTAAAACACATCCGAAAAACCTAGAATTCCAGCCGAAATATCAATTCCACTTACAGACCCACCTCTTGGCACATCTCCAGTCTCATAAATAAATCCTCTTCGTGGATCGATCATATCACCAAAAGTCAATTTTGACCAATCCAAAGATCTTTGGAAGTAGGTAGCTTCTGCTCCAACTCTTACAGAAAAACTTCTACTAATTTTTGCCTGATAAGAGTAAATACCGCTTACACGGTTTGTTGTCAAAATTCCTTTTCCTGCCTGATCGCTCACAACCATCAAGCCCAATCCTCCATACAAAGCATCTACATGCTGATCGTAACTGGCACTCTGAGTCACAAACGTCCCAGACAAAGCCGGCCACTGATTCCTGTAATTAAGCGAAATTCTTGGACACCTGTGCGTTCCAGCGAAAGCCGGATTCAGGTACAAGGGGTTGGCATAGAACTGCGTGAATTCAGGGTCCTGAGCGTGAGCTTCATTCCCGCCGTAACCCAGCAAGACAAGGCAAGCAACCAATAATTTTTTAGTAAAATTTCTAACCATAGAGGTAGATTCTATCCAAAATTAAGACCCAATGTTACGAATTTTTTTTCACTTGGTTACAATATTAACACAGTTATCAACAATTCATTCGACGAGTCGCACAATATATTCTTCTTAACTTACGTTACTCTCTGAACAATTGTTGCATTTAAGTCGTTTTGATGACATAGACTTTTACTTTCTAACTCTATATTTGCTGTATTATGAAATTGGGTACACTTGGTTTATTGCTAGGACTATGTCTGAATGTAACATTGTTTGCACAAAGCAGAAGGGAACAGTCTTTACCTGCTCGAGATTATGAGCTCACATGGCAATCAAATGTGAAACAAGCCATTAATGAGAATGAATCTATTGAACTGCTCAACTTTGACAATGTGACTTACCTGGATGACGGAACACCTGTATTTATCATCCAAAAAAACATCAAACAAAACGAATCTTTCAGTGCAAGCCTGAGCAATGTTCATTGGGAACCTTTAAGCAGCAATCAAGCCACCAATAGATTATCATTTAATGATCAATTTAAGATTGAACTCTCCGAAGGCATTCAACGTGGGCAAAAAATAGCTACCATCGTCATCACTCCAATTAGACAAACCAGTTCTGGTAACTTAGAGAGATTGACCGGTTTTGATTTGGATTTTGACACTTCCCCAAGTAACTCTCCCACTAAAAGGTCAAACCGATCGTTTGCCACAAGTTCAGTAATGGCTAGCGGACAATGGTATAAAATAGGCGTGACCACTACTGGCCTATATAAGGTTGATAAAAATCTACTTGCTTCAATTATCGGCAATTCCGGAAGTGTACCTTCAAACGACATTCACTTATATGGTAACAGTGCCGGATTGCTTCCAACCAATAATAGCATTTATCGCCCGGACGACCTGTTAGAAAACGCCATTCAAATGAATGATGGTGGTGATGGTTTGTTCGACAACAATGATTACTTTGTATTCTACGCCAAAGGATCTGATGATTTGGTTCTCGGACAAAATGGTTTTGCACATGTTAATAATATGTATTCCGATACGTCTTATTATTATATTAATGTAGAGTCCGGAAAAACACCCAAAAGAGTTCAACCTCAAAATTCTGATGCTGGCACGCCCACTCATCAGATCACAAGCTTTAATGATTACCGTTATATTGAAAAAGACGAAATCAATATGATTAAGTCGGGAGCTGACTGGTATGGAGATGAATTTGATGTAGAAACAAGCAAAAGCTACTCATTTAACTTTCCCAATATTACCAACGACAGTATTCTAATTGAAGCTCAGGTATTGGCAGCTCACTGTTATCTATCGAGTTCTT
>JAUILH010000101.1 GCA_030433115.1 Bacteroidia bacterium
TAAATATGAGATGATTGACAGTCTATGTCCTCCCAGGGTCTTGCCGCCAGGTGGGTAGGTTCATCGCCGATAGGTGCCTTAAAAACAGACAACCTATATACACCTTTTTCATTGCTCTGTCCGTCTCTCACCTGTTTGGATAGCACCCAACGATCGGGTGTAACAATGTAGGTCTGATGCTGAATCAAAACCTTACCATGAATCAAACCGTTTTCTCGAATAAACGCCTCTGTTTTTGACGCCCTTAGGTAACTTATGCTGTCCTGAACCTGAATTGGCAAAACACCTTCTTCATCAGATAAAAATCTAAAAATATACAGGTCGTTAACCGCCTGTTTGACACACAATGACTTGATGTAATCTTTAGTGCCATCACTCAACTCTGTAGATTTATGTGCAAAACTGATGTATTTATCCTGTTCCAGTCCGAAAGACCAAAATGAGAGACAAGAAAGAAGAATGGGTAGAATTAGTTTCATAGATGCTGCTTTTGTGTTTGTACACATAATGAAGACTATAAGGTAACTTTTTTTTTCGGATACAAGGTTACCTTCTTCTTTTGGGTGGTATATACCTGTGAATTAAAACCTAAAAGACAATGAAACACGTATTTAACATCATGCTGTTGGGTCTGGTACTGACAACAGCTTCTTGCCAAGACAAGACAAACGACAAAGCCGACACAACAGATCAACCAAAGGTTGAAAAAGAAGACCATATTTTGGAAACTGATTCCCTGGACAACCCAACTCCAAATCCGGAAAACGACATTGTTCCGGCAGACAGCGCGGCGGTAGACAGTTTATAGTTTTTTCTACAAACTGTGAAGAACCTCATTTCATTTAATTTGGAATGGGGTTTCTTTTTTATCCGTTTCTTTTAAATTCTTTTAACTTTGGAGCCGCTTTGATCGGATCTAATGATCATGTTTGGAGCATATCGAATGAGACCATCGTCTTTTTCAACCCTAATCGGGATGTAGCTCAGTTGGTAGAGTGCACGTCTGGGGGGCGTGAGGCCGCAGGTTCAAGTCCTGTCATCCCGACTTTTCAAATATGCGCAGCAGTGATCAGACTTACCTGGTTTACTCAACAACCATTTGATCAATGTACCTGGCTAAAACTGATAAATTTTCGACCATCTGTTCAGCAGTCAATTAAAACGAAATATCTTTAACCGTTTTTCATCATTTTAGCAAATTGTGGGAGGTTTAAACAGATTCAATTCTTCATTCACTTTTATCGTGTCAATTCTATATTTGGTTTTGACATGTATGAGTTCTCCTGCCTGGAATCAAACAGAAACCATCAAACAGCTTGAACTTGACTTGTCGGAAGCCTCAAGCGATACCACCAGACTTAGACTCATGAATGATTTGTGCTGGGAGTACATCAGATCCAACCAAGAAGCTGGTATTGAATTAGGTAAAAAGAGCATTCTACTAGCCGAAGAAATTGGTGACAATATCCGCTTGCAAAATGCTTACCGGTATCTCTGCGAAACATATATCAAACACAATCAGCTTGATTCTGCAAAAGCAATGATTGATCTGGCCATAGAAATTAATACTAACGATGACATAGCCCTCGGTAAGATATATATTAACATAGCCATGATCCATGAAAAGTCGGGAGACTATGGAGGAGCGCTATCCAACTACTTTAAAAGTCTGGAATTGTTCGAAAAATCTGACTATCATTTCGGCGTTGGCTGGATGAAAAATGTAATTGGTAATATATATACAAGAAGAAGCGATTTTAAAACAGCCATTCGCTACGCTGAGGAAGCGTATCAGATTTTTGAGAATTTGCATTCTCCCCAACAAGCCTCCAAGTCCTTGTTAATACTTGGTGATTCTTATCAAGGACTAAAAGATTATGATAAAGCCTTAGAGTACTTGAATATATCCCTTGAATTATTGGAGGGTAGCGATTACCCATTTGAATACTCTGGCACACTCGATGGTATTGGTTCTGTTTACCTTGAAATGGGAAATTATGACAAAGCTTTAGAATACTTAAAGCAAGCATTGGCCATAGACGATACACTTAATTCATCTTTTTACCAGGCAATTTCCTACGGCAATATAGCTATGGCATATTCGGGAAAGGGAGACTATGAAAAAGCCATTGAGTATAACCGAAAGGCTCTAGAACTGGCTAAAATGAATGGGACTTTGGATATATTGCTATCTGCCACAGAATACTCTGCTCAGTATTACTCCAAAATGGGAAACTTTCAATTGGCCTATGAATATCGTTTACTATATGATGACATTAAAGACAGCCTATACTCTACCGCAAAGAGTGCTCAAATCATAGATATTACTACCAAATATGAAACACAAAAAAAGGAACAGGAAATAGAGCGACTGCTTGCTGAAAGAGAGAATGCAGAATCAGAAATGATCTTCAGAAATGCTCAGTTAATCGCGTTGAGTGTATTATTGGTTGTACTCATTATCATTGCAGTACTATATGTTAGAATGAGAACTGCCAAAGAACAAAAAAGACTTAATGAACTTGAAAACAAAGCACTCAGGGCCCAAATGAATCCACACTTCATCTTCAACTGTCTCAACAGCATTCAAAGACTTTATGTTGAAGGAAAAGAGGATTTGGCCAACGACTACATGGCTGATTTTTCATCACTTCTGAGAAGAATCCTTGAAAACAGTGGCATGGAAAAAATCAGTTTGAAAGAAGAAATTCGATCCACCGTCCTCTATTTAGATTTGGAAAAAATGAGGACAGATCATGCTTTCGACTACACTATCACAGTAGACCCGTCTATAGATCAGCTGAATCGTTTCATGCCCCCATTAATCCTTCAACCATACGTTGAAAATGCCATTTGGCATGGAATTATACCTAAAAAAGAAAAAGGTAAAATCGACATTCAAATTGAACAAAATTCGCGCAAAGAGTTGATTTGCACCATTAGAGACAACGGTGTTGGTTTCCAGAAAAAAAATCAGCGCGATAAAGAAGGGAGTTCAAAGGGCATGTCGATTACTGAAAAAAGACTTGGTGGACACAGGGCACTCGACATAAAAGAACTGGCCGAAGGTGGTATTCAAATAAAAATTCGGATAAAGTAGAGCTTATGATAAATGCAGTTATAATTGACGACGAAAAAGATGCTAGATTTCTTTTAAGGAATCAGTTAGAAAAAAAGCATAAAAAAAAGATCAAAGTACTTGGAGAAGCGGATGATGTTCAATCTGGCATTGAACTCATTAAAAAGCACAATCCAGATCTGGTGTTTCTGGACATTCAAATGAAAACGGGCACTGGTTTTGACCTCCTCAAGAAAATCGGGGACATTAACTTTGAGGTTGTCTTTGTAACCGCCTATGATCAATATGCCGTAGACGCATTTAAATTTAGCGCATTTGGCTATCTTCTAAAGCCAATTAAATCTAAAGACTTAGAAAATACCATCCTTAAACTGGAGGAGCACTTTAAAGAGACAAAAAAAGACATCAACAAGCGTTTAACAGTACTGGTTGAAAATTATGGCAGCGAGGGAGACATACAAAAACTCATCATTCCGAATGTAGATGGATTTCAGGTAGTCAAAATATCAGACATCATCCGTCTTGAGGGCGACCGAAACTACACCCATTTCATCGTTCTACCAGGAAAAAAAATTACAACAAGCAAGAGCATAGGTGAATATGAAGAACTCCTCAATGAGCACGGTTTTTACAGAATTCATCAAAGTACGATTGTGAGTTTGCGACACATCATTGGCTACTTTAAAGGAGACGGTGGTACCGTTGAGATGGTAGACGGCAAAAAAGCGAAAGTTAGCCGTTACAGAAAAGCCACCTTTCTTGAACGTTTTAAATAACTGTTCAAACCTTCTTCTCAAACAAATTACCATGCGATAACTG
Source organism: Bacteroidia bacterium (assembly GCA_030433115.1). Taxonomy (GTDB): domain Bacteria; phylum Bacteroidota; class Bacteroidia; order Flavobacteriales_D; family JAUILH01; genus JAUILH01. The sequence goes on from JAUILH010000101.1 coordinate 3,899, forward strand.
AACGCTACCTAATCTGCCATCTCAACTGCAGCTTGTATAAACAGATTGTTTCAAACTCATATAAAACATAGTTTTATGACCATTATTCATGCTAATTACAATGGATTGAAATGCAAGTTTAATAACCAAACCTGTAAAATTATGACACACGGACAAGATTATCTTTTCTACGAGAAAGGAACTATGATGACAAGCAAATCACCTTTAAAGAGCTACACAGTTTGCACTGTAGCAACAAAAAACTATGTTTTCTTAATTCCAATTGAATCGATGGGAACATTTTTAATTGTCAACACCTTTAGTAAACATCAGTTTTTCGATGGCGTGAGCGTTCCTGAAGGTGTCAAAAACCTGATTAACAACTCCAATTCTGCCGAAGAACTGGAGAATTCATTAAAAGCCCTGTTGGATGAAGACGATAAATATGTGTATCAAATCAGCGAACTATCCAGTTTTAAATTCAAAGGGATTCTAGGCAAGCACACACTTAGAATGTCTAGAAGCAAAATGCATTGGGCAAGTATTTCTCCAACCGGAAAAGGCTTGAGCAAGGAAATGAGAACGTATTACGGACAATAAATCAAAGACTATGGAAGAAACTAGAATCAAATGATTCCATCCATGATGTCATAGAACTTTTGGGCGAGCCTGACAAGCAGAAGGTGGATTCTACTCAGATTTCGATTACTTATTTTGGAGCTTACAAGACTTCTATTTCTTTTAGATTTGACCCCGTCAAGAAAACGATCAAATCGGCCATGGTTTTTACTGGTAAAAACTCAAAAAAATCCGATCTAGATTTAAGAATTTATGCATTGGACAAACTGGATTTTCTCAACGACTGCGAAATTGTTTTTTTAGGTAAGCAACTTCAAGACATCTCTACTATCTTGGGTAACGATTATCGGTTAATCGACAAATCGCAACACACTATTATTTCCAAGAAATCCCTTGGTTATATCTCGGATGATGCTAACATAGTAGTCCTGTTTTCATTGGATCCACAACAAAATAACCGCTGTCATGCCATGACGGTTGTTTGGCAAACAAAACATTCAAATCAGGAAAAGAATAACGAGGAGCTCTGAACAAAGATTTACTCAATTTAACAGGGCACCAAAAACATTTCCAATGTCTGAACGTATAAGAGACTATGATCTATTCCGTTTATGTTATAGAACTATCTAAGAAAGTTTTCACGCAAAACGCCAAATTCAGAGCTGCCAACCCTCAATTTAATGGGGTTTTGGAGTGCTTGTATGTCGGTATGACCAGCAAAACGCCTCAAGAGAGATTCAAGCAGCACAAAGAGGGCTATAGAAATAAAAAAGGTCATAAAATTTCTTCCAACATTGTGGAGAAATACGGCAAATACTTGAGAGGTAGTTTATTCAATCATCTGCCTCTTATGACCAGAGAAGACGCCCTGAAAATGGAACGGCAATTGGCATTGGAATTGAGGCGAAAAAAGTATGCCGTATGGTTTAACTAGAGTGACATCAATCAAATGCCTTTCTGCTAAAAATCATGGTGCAGTTTTTTCTTAATTGTGCCTTCCTTTCTTAACTTGCCGCCTGAATAAACCAATGCACTATGCCCAGACCTAAGACCAAAGATGAGCTCATTAACCTGAGTCGAGCCAATTACAAAAAACTTCTAGATTTCATTGGCGCATTTGATCATGAAGAACAACTCAAAGAGTTTCCGGAAGGCACTATGAATAGAAACATTCGGGATGTGCTTGGCCACCTCCATCACTGGCATTTAATGATGATCGAGTGGTATGAAGTTGGCATGACAGGCAAGAAACCAGATATGCCGGCTAAAGGACACACATGGAAAACCACTCCGGAACTGAACAGAAAAATATGGGAACAATACAATTCTGTCGATCTGGAAGAAGTATGTGTTCTTTTGGACGAATCTTACTCAAAATTGCAAGATATCATTGCTCAGCACTCCAATGAAGCGTTGTTTGAAAAGAAACGATATCACTGGACCGGTTCCACCTCTCTTGGCTCCTATTTGGTTTCAGCCACATCAAGTCATTACGATTGGGCTTATAAACTCATCAAAAAAGCGAAAAAATAAATACCTGGTCGTTTAATTAGAGAAAAGCTTCCCAAGAAAATACGTAACTTGAAAATCAATATAAATAAAACATTGATGCATGAACACCAATCCAGACGTAGATGAGTATTTAGACAAAAAGAGCCACCCATTAACTCCTGAAATTCAAAAAGTAAGAGAGATTGTAATGTCTGCTCACCCCAACATGGAAGAGACCATTAAATGGAGCAGCCCTACTTTCATGTACAAAGGCAACATGGCCTCATTTTTTATGAATGCTAAAAAGCACGTTAGCTTAATGTTTCATAAGGGTGCCTTGCTTCCCAACAAATGTGGATTACTGTCTGGTGACGGTAAAGAAGGACGTGTAGCCAAATTTAGCGATATGGCAGACATTGAGAATCATCAAGATGATCTCAAGTCAATTGTTTTGGAATGGGTAGAGATGATGGATCAATAGCTCCTGGTGCACACTCATTAGATCGTCACATTGCTCTTGAGATTGGTAAATATGATGTAGATTTGCATAAACTTTTTCTGAATGAAATCTGTCCTTTTATGCCTCATGGTCATGCTTTCCTTACAAGGGTTTTCTCAAAAAACCTTTACACTAAGTGGATACATTAAGGACAAGAGCAATGGTGAATTTCTTTTTGGAGCCGGAATCTATGCCCTTGAAGCAGAAAAAGGCACCCGAGCCAATGAGTATGGTTTCTACTCACTCACTCTACCAGCAGGTATCTATAAAGTAGTTGCAAAATACCCGGGATACACTTCACAAAGCTTTGAAGTGGATTTGAACGAGGATATCAGATTGAATATTGACCTGCTTTCTGAAGACCTCCAGGACCTTGTGATCAAAGACGAACGTGGTGATGAAAACACAAAGGGAACTGGCATGGGAACTGTTAAGATTGACATTGGCCAGGTCAAAAAACTCCCTGCTTTTATGGGAGAAGTAGATATTTTAAAAACGATCCAATTCCTACCTGGTGTACAATCTGCGGGAGAAGGGAGCTCTGGATTTTATGTGCGTGGAGGTGGTCCTGATCAAAACTTGATTTTATTGGATGAAGCGGTAGTATACAATGCCTCTCACCTATTTGGTTTCTTTTCAGTATTCAACGCAGACGCCATTAGCAATATGGAAATTGTGAAAGGAGGTATGCCGGCTAATTATGGAGGTCGGTTAGCTTCTGTTCTAGACATTAAAATGAAAGAGGGTAACTACCAGAAATATCAGGTAGATGGTGGAATTGGTCTCATTTCGTCCAGATTAACGGTGCAAGGACCTCTTAAGAAGGATACCAGCTCATTCATCATCTCGGGCAGACGAACTTACATAGACTTATTGATGAAGCCCTTTATTTCTGATACCAGCCCCTTTGCCGGATCCGGGTACTACTTTTATGATTTGAACACCAAGTTCAACTACCGCTTCAGTGACAAAGACCGCTTGTATTTGAGTGGTTATTTTGGCCGAGATGTATTTAACTACAACAATGAAGGAGGCGGATTCAATGTGAGAATTCCGTGGGGAAATGCAACTGGTTCTTTGAGGTGGAATCACTTGTTCAACGACAAGCTCTTCATGAATACTACTGCCATTTTCAGCGACTATAAATTTGAATTTCAGGCAGAACAGAGTCAATTTGAGTTTAAACTCCTTTCCGGAATCAGAGATTACAATTTGAAAACCGATTTCACTTATTACCCGAGCCCAAGACACAACGTTAAATTTGGCGCCAACTACACCTATCACATTTTCACCCCGAGCAGCACCTCTGCCAAATCAGGAGATGTGGTATTTGATGTGGGAGACATTACTAAAATGTACGCCAATGAAGCCGCTATCTACATTACAGATGATTTTGACCTCACAGAACGCATTAGAATGAACATTGGCTACCGTCACTCATTGTTTCAACATATTGGTCCGTTTACACGTTATCAACAAGACACCATCAACCCTAATCAAACCAATGAGATTAAGTATAACCGTGGAGATGTTTTAAAAACCTATCAGGGACCTGAACCGAGATTCTCCATGCGTTACTCGATCAACGACAGCACATCCATTAAATTCGGAGCCGTACATAACTACCAATATGTTCATCTGGCATCCAGTTCATCGGTTTCATTACCAACAGATGTGTGGTTCCCGAGCAGCGATATCGTGAAACCACAAATCAATACCCAGGTGTCTTTAGGTTTCTTTAAGAATTTCAAGAATAACATGTTTGAGGCGTCTGTAGAAGTTTACTACAAAGACATGAAGAATTTAATTGAATATGAAGATGGGTTTGAACCATCGGACAATGTGAATGACAATGTAGACAATCATTTGGTATTTGGGGTTGGTAATTCTTACGGTGCGGAATTCTTCTTTAAAAAGCGATTAGGAAAGTTAACAGGGTGGTTAGGCTATACCTGGTCTAAAACCACCAGACAATTTGATGAGATCAATGAGGGTAGAAAATTCCCGGCCAAATACGACAGACGTCATGATTTGTCAATTGTTGGATCTTATGAATTGAACGATCGCTGGACATTTGGTGCCGCTTTTGTTTATGCAACCGGTAACGCCATTACTTTGGCTCAAGGCTTCTATTTGTATGAAGGCAATCTCAATTACGAATATGGCGACAGAAACAGCTTAAGAATGATTCCTTATCATAGAGCAGACATTTCCGCTACTCTTTACGGAAAGAAAACCAAACAAGTTCAAGATCCCGATTCAGGAGAAATGCGTGAAGAGAAAAAGAAGTTCCAATCTAACTGGGCCTTCTCAGTATACAATCTCTACAACAGAGCCAATCCTTATTTCTTGTACATTGATACCGAGGGAGATTTTAATCAAGGGACTTTAAATGTAAGCGGAAAACAGGTGTCGCTCTTCCCTATTCTACCTTCAGTCACCTGGAATTTCAATTTTTAAAATGACAGATATGATCAGACATAGCATACTTCTTTTTTGCCTTTCTTTCATCATAGTGTCATGTGAGAAAGACATTGACATAGACCTGCCGGAATATGAGCAAAAAGTGGTGGTAGATGGTCGAATTGAACAGGGGCTCCCTCCTATTGTATTTCTTAATAAAAGTCAGAAGTTTTTTGGAGAAACAGACCTGGCAGCTTTTCAAAATAGTTTTGTAAACGGTGCTGAAGTAATTGTTAGCGATGGCACTACAACGGATACATTGGTTGAGCTTTGCACTGGCTCTTTGCCTCAGGGCTACGACACAATTGTTGCTAATTTCCTGGGCGTAAATGTAGCCGATTTGGCATTTGTAAATATCTGTGCCTATACGAGTGTCAATCCCAACATTTTTGGAGAGGTGGGCAAATCGTACGCCCTTACCATCAATCATGAAGGGAGCACCTACACAAGTTCTACATCCATTCCTCAACTGGTACCTTTAGATTCTGTGTGGTTTAAAGCACAACCTGCAGAAACACAAAACGGCATTGAATATGGGTTTTCGTGGGCTACTATGACAGACCCCGACACCGTTGGAAATGGCTACAGATGGTTTGCTAGAAGACTCAACATGAAATCTGATGGAAGTCTTAAAGACCCTGGTTTTCTAGCGCCTATTGGTACTGCATTTGATGACCAATTCATCGGCGGACTGACATTTGATTTTGCTTATGATCGACCAAGATCAGACGGAGACGAATCGCCCGACAGGACAGCCTATTTCAGGAGTGGGGATACCGTAGTGATCAAATTTTGCACCATAGAAACGGAAATAGTAGACTTTATTCGTGCTGCAGAAACACAAGCTCTGAACAACGGCAGCCCTTTTGCCACACCAACCAACAACCCTTCAAACATTGAAGGTGGCGCACTTGGAATTTGGGCTGGTTATGGGGTAACTTACGACACCATTTATGTGCCTCAGTAGAATTCAACAGGGCTTCTTTGAATCTGAATGCACAAGCTGTTGACTTTTTTACACACTTCATAAAAGTAAAAAAACTTAAACTCCTGATTATCAGCAAAAATTAGTTTTGCACTGTTTGTGCGTTATCATTGGTGAATCAAAAATCAATTATAATGAAAACACCATATATCATAGTCACACTGTCTTGTCTTTTATTGGGTTTGAGTGCCTGTAATAGTTCAAGATTAACATACGATGACGTAACCAGGGAACTTGAAGAGGCCAAAAATGCCAAGGAAGAAGTAAAAGAAGAAATGCAAGAGGCAATTAATGCCAGAGAGCAATATTACACGGATTATAAACTCAGTAAAATCGAAGAACTTGAAAAAAATATGAAGTCGCTCGACAAACAGATTAGTTCCATTGAGAAACAACTTTCCAAAACTAAAAATGAGGAAGCCAGAGAAAACCTCAATGCCGCCATTGATAATCTCAAAGCTGAAAAAGGCGCCTATAAAGAGCAAATTACTGAACTTAACAATATGTCTCCAAAAAGTTGGCAAGATTCCCGTTCACAACTCAACGAGAGTCTTGAAGAAATTGAGATAGAAATCAAGGAGCTCGATAAAAGCTTAGAAGGTTATGAAGAAAAATAATCCGATTAATTCGGAAAGCCCCGCCTATATACCTATTGTCTATTATTAGGGAACTTCACTGGCAAAACTATGATGGCTTTCGCTCCAATTACCTCACCATTCTGATCAAAATCATCTTCAAGCCTAAAATAGGCCTTTTTGCTAGTGTGCTCGGAAAGCAGGTCTAATCTCTGCTCAATTGCCTGGGTAGAGAAAGACCTGTGTTTTTTTCTACTTGCCTTTATCTGCGTAGCTTCAGAGATGCCAATTCCATTGTCCTTAACCACGCACTGAATTTGATCATCGTCCAATGCATTCAAAGTCACCGTCAAATTCTTTTGTCCGCTTTTATGCAGCAAGCCATGTTTGATTGAATTCTCGAGAAAAGGCTGAATAATCAAGGATGGGATCAAAATTCCTTCTGAGGCAATATGATTATTGATGACATAACTAAAGTCATCTTTAAATCTAATTTTCTCCAGATTCAAATAGGTTTCCAAAAAAGTGAGCTCTTCAGATATTGAAATAAATTCCTGCTCGGAATGATTGAGAACGGTTCTTACCAGTTTAGAAAACACAACCATGTGATCGTAGGAACTTAATTTATCCTGCTGCAGAATTGAGTCCTGAATAGAATTGATTGAATTGAATATAAAATGAGGATTCATTTGAGATTTAATGGCCTTTAAATTAGAGGCCGCCAACTCCAGTTTCTTGGTCTCTTCCAGTTGCGCATAAGCAGCATCCAATTGTGTTTTCTGTTTCCTAATGAGCTTCAATCTATTGTAGATTATAAGGGCTGCCAAAAGGACCAAAACAGCCACCACAATGGCAAAAACCAATCTGAGTTGAGTTTTCTTTTTATCCGATTCTACCAAATCAATTTCGTAGTCGTTTTTAAGTTGATCAAGTGCCTTTTGCTTGAGATATTCCTGACTCTGCTCAACACTATCAATTTCTCTTTGTTTGACGTATTGATAGTTGATCATCTGTTTGATGGAGGCTGTTTTCTTTTCTTCATCTTTTATCTTGTCATTCGTTAGGTTTAATAGCGCTTGATACTCAAAAGCTTGTTTATAGTCGCCATTTCTTTCCGATAGTTTGACTAAAATATCTAAGGCTTTCCCTTTAACAACGGGCAGATCATATTCCTTTGCCACATTGTAGGCATCCATTCCCTGTTTTTCACTCTCAGCATAATTTCCAAGAATGAAATTAATATTCGCCAACTCCACAGTAGAAATCAATCTCAAGTATTCGTAATCCAGATCTTCAGACAAACTCAACTCCTTTTCAAACACAGTTTTTGACGCTTCATATCTTTTCTGATCAAATAATAGGTGGGCCTGCTCATCAATGGCGTGGATATAATCGTAAGGATCAGGATTCTCAAAAGTATCCAGGGCTGCAAGTGCAAGTGAAACAAGTGAATCGGCTTCCGAAAATTTATTCATAAACCTTTTACTGGATGCAATATGCGTATGGCAAACGGCAATTTTTTCAGGATCATCAAGGTTCTTCGCAATTTTTAAAGCTTCTGTCTGAAAGAACAGTGCGTCCTCATAATTATCCTGTATGAGATGAAAATTGGCACTATTGGTAAAACATATAATGGTATTCGGATTGTCATATTGAAGGTAGTTCAGACTCGAATCAATCAAATTCAACGCTCTAAAAAAATCTCCTTGATTTTTATACACCACGGCAATCATGTTCATGGTCTCTCCAATAGCTTGTTTTTGTTTTGAACCTTTGTAATATTTGAGTGCCTTTCCATAATAAACCAAGGCAGAATCTAATAGCCCGGCATAGTCAAATACTATGGCCATATTGTTGTAATAATTTGCCTTAAAACCACTTGCTCTCTGCCATTCTTCGGTTCCCTCGTTCAAACTCAGAAGCTGATCTGATGACTCAATCAACAATAAATCATTGTATTTCCTTTGAAGACCGTGGTCATTAGAAATATTGATGATGCTATCAATGTGAGCTAATCTATCCAGAGCTGTCGCCCTCTTGTAGGCTGCCATATGGTGCTCAATGAGTTCTCGATCAAATTCACTTAAGCTGTCCAGTACCAAGGAATCAATCAAATAGACGCCCTTATCTGCATATTTTTGAGCGAGAAGTGCGTTTGAACTAAAAAGGAGTACAGCCAGTACTCCGGAAAACAGTAGTGATTTTAATCTGTCGGACACCATTCCATTTTAATTGCCAGGCGCAAAACTATTGAAATAACACTTATTGCGGTGAACAAAGATAGATTATCTACACTGAGTTTCTTTTCTGAGAGATGATTAAAAAACCATCCATCAATCAGGAATGCCCTGTTTCCAATTAATCGAAAAATATGATTCTTGAAATCCCAAAAAGAAACATTCTTAAATTGAGTCGTATGGAAGACCTCAACTCCATCTATATTAATTAGATTTGTGTTGTAAATATTTTGAAATGAGTGAAGAAATTGAAAAAGTAAAGTGCATGATCATTGGATCAGGTCCTGCAGGATATACAGCTGCAATATATGCAGCAAGAGCCAGCATGAAACCTGTGTTATATCAAGGGATGCAACCTGGTGGTCAGTTAACCACTACAAATGAAGTGGAAAATTTCCCTGGCTACCCGGAAGGTGTCACCGGTCCTGAAATGATGGTCCAATTGCAACAACAAGCCGAAAGATTTGGAACTGATGTTAGAAATGGCTGGGTCACTAAAGTAGATTTTAGCGGGGACATTCATAAAGTGTGGATTGAAGACAAAAAAGAAATTCACTGTGAAACTGTGATCATTAGTACAGGGGCCAGTGCCAAGTATTTAGGATTGGAGTCTGAACAAAAATACCTTGAACTCGGAGGTGGTGTATCGGCATGTGCGGTATGCGACGGCTTTTTCTACAGAGAACAAGAAACGGTAATCGTTGGAGCTGGTGATTCTGCCTGTGAAGAAGCACATTACCTCTCTAATATCTGTAAGAAAGTGACCATGCTTGTGCGAAGAGATGAATTCAGAGCCTCCAAGATCATGGCTGAGCGTGTTAAGAAAGTGTCGAATATTGAAATTCTATACAATACCGAAACACAAGAAGTTTTAGGAGATGGCAATGTTGTAACTGGTGTAAGAGTTAAGAACAATGTGTCCGGTGATGAGCATGAGATTCCATGTACTGGTTTCTTCGTGGCTATTGGACATAAACCAAATACGGACATTTTCAAAGACTACCTTGACCTGGATGAAACAGGCTATATCATTAACGAACCTGGTACTTCTAAAACCAACGTTCCTGGTGTTTTTGTAGGTGGAGATGCCGCTGATCATGTTTACAGACAAGCTGTTACCGCTGCCGGAACAGGCTGTATGGCTGCCTTGGATGCAGAAAGATACCTGGCTGCCAAAAACGGATAAAAAAATCTAACAGACCAAAACTGCCATGCTATCATGGCAGTTTTTTTGTGCCTAAACTTTTGATTTTCTGTATATTTGAAACACCATGCTTTACTGGATTAAATGTTAATTATGTCTTATACCAAACTCATTACCTCAACTTTTTTACTAAGTATATCACTACTGCTTTTTTCATGCGGAGAAAAGGAAAAGGAAGACAAAACAAAAGAATCGGTCGAGAAAAAAACATCTGAAACTGAGGAGATCATTAAAGTCAGTTATCTGGAAGAAGGCGCTTCCCTACTCTATGAAATCAGTGGAAATGGATTGGATCATCCCTCCTATCTATATGGTACGATCCATATGATAGATGAAAACTTGTTTTCAACCAGTGAACAACTTGAGGCGATTGTAGAACATTCCGATTATTTGGTAATGGAAGTCGAAAATATCACACAACTAAGCAAATTGGCAGTAGTGATGAGCGGACTGAGATTGGACAGTGGCGTGGTTTCAGATTTTGTAAGTGATTCATTGTACAATGCCTTCATTCAGGCTTTGGAAGAGAATACAGCTATCAGTAAACAGATGTTTGAGCAACAATACGCTAATATGAAACCATTCGGGCTATATACCATCATTGCTAGTAGTGGCGGAGGAGATACTGGCGGCAAGACTAAATCCTATGAACTCTATTTCATGGATTTGGCCTACAATTACAATTTACAGTTGGCAGGACTTGAAACTATTGAGGACCAGATGGGCGTATTTGATCAGATTACTATGACTGATATGTTGCACTACATGACAAAAGTGCTTACCGAACAAGCCAATTCGGACGAAAATGAAATGGAAAAACTTGGCAGGATTTATGCGACTAAACGTCTCGATAGTATCAGTAACTTTTTACTCAAAGGAGACGACATGTTAATGACCAAATACAAAAATGAATTCCTGGACCAGCGCAATTCAAACTGGATTCCGGTTATACAGGATTTATGTAAACAACATACTTGTTTTATTGCAGTTGGAGCCGCCCACTTGCCTGGAAAAACAGGTGTTATTAAACTCTTAAGGGATGAAGGATATACACTTAAAGCTGTCTCCATTGATTAAGTATTGTATAGTCATATTATTACTCCTCGGACTTCCTATTTTGGGCTATGCACAAAAGAAAAAGGACATCAAGACCATTGAGGTCAGTACCAAGGACTTTTCAGATTTAAGCCCCGGAAATCAAATTATTGTTGGCGCCAAGGTGATTACTCATGGAGGCAAGGAAAAGTCTACTAAAACGGTATACGGTGGAAAAATGGGATGGAATAAATTTAATGTTCATGTGACAGGCGGCACCTTCTCCAACGGTATTTTGACTGTGGAATCTGATCTCCTCAAAATCAGAGACCATGTTGTAATGTTGGTAATTAGTGACACAAAAAACGAGAAAACCAGCGTTACCAAGACTTTTAAATTGAATTTTAAATCCCCTCAAACCTGTCGCACAAATGGAAAAACGGGGGATGAAGGAAAGGACGGTGAAGACGGTTTGGATGGTAAAAAAACTGACATACAAAATATTTCTGATATGATTATAATGAACACATTTACTAGATAAGGTGGTGTCA
>JAUILH010000102.1 GCA_030433115.1 Bacteroidia bacterium
GGAATACGCGCTTTTGAGAGGAGTCCCCTTAACCTATTTTCATGAAAACGATTTGTATAAAGATTTCCAATCGACCAAGTATTGGACAACAATAGTGGGCAAATCTGAATTCTATAAAACACAATACCAGGCTCATATTAACCACTCCATTAGAAAAGAAATTAATGGTATGTTTAAGGCAGATCAGGAAATTAGACGCAAGTATTACCATTGGTCAAGATGGTTATTCAGACCTTTCCTTGGAAGGCGATGGAGAGCCCTCAATGCACAACAAGTTAATAGACTGATGGAAATTACAACTAAGTATGGTTTTCCAGGTGAGAAGCTAATCGGTATTGATCTCCCAAATTATCATGAGAAAATTGATGAAAACCAACTCTCTGCGGGAATGCCAATTGTTATTCTTTTGCATCATTACAGTCATCCGAATGTGTCTCATGATTCACTATTATTGAATGAAGTCCTCTCAGGTAATTTATACAATGAACATTTTGCCAGTATTTGTGATTTTGAAGCTCATTTCGGAAAAGGAAGGCATGCTTGTTTGGGTTACTATGGTTTAAGGCAAAAGCCGAAAGATATGAATCTAAGTAGCATGAGGGATAAAAGGACTGAGATAGGTCTTTTAACGGAAAAAGAGTTTAAGGCTTTAAACAGAGGTACGATTCTGACTAAGTTTTGGAACTACTTAAAGTGAAACTATTGACACTTGTTCACACTGTTTTACATTACTTTGTTATCCGTTTAAACTTGCGGGGCTATCATTGCCTCAAAAAAATAGTATGATAAAATTCATTTCAACAATAAGTCTACTTGTTACAGCAACAATAGGTCAATCACAAGACGAACATAGAAAACCCGAAACCGTGTTGACCTCACCTGAAGAGTGGAAAGCTGAAATAATTCCTTTTCCGCTTGGCTTTGCGAGATCAATCGACTTAGTTGGTTTCGAAGATATTCGATTTGCACCAGGTTGGTCGGATTCTACACAGCAGGATTTTTGGGCATACTCGTTCGTATGGTATGTAGATTCTTCCGGAGCAATGACCGAAGACCGATTGACGGATTATTTCAATGCGTATTATAATGGCTTAATGGATATTGACCATCACAATAAAATGGTGGACACAGCAAAAGTGAATCAAATGCCGGAAACTATGTCTCTATTTGTGAAAACAGAGGAAGGGTTTACGGGAAAGATGCATACCTATGATCGGTTTTTCACAAAAGATTACCTCACATTGAATATTAAGGTTACTGAACAATATTGTAGCCAAACTAAAAAGCAAATTGTCCGTTGTGATATTTCTCCCGGGCGATTCTCTGACCCAGTTTGGAAGATTTTTAAGGATGTGAAGCTCCTGGAGCCATGTGAGTAAATTATTTGTGCCTTTTTTTGTTTCATGAATTATATTGTGAAATAATTAAACCCACAATGAAAATTTTAAACCTTATACTGTTTTTTGGAACGTTTCAAATTGTTACAGCTCAGACCCAAACATCCAAAGACGATATTTTTTCAATTGAGTCGAATTTAACCAACCGAATTAAAGAGGAGGGTACAACAGCAAAGTCTTATACCATTGAGGAGCGCATTCAAGAATATACTGTGCCAGGAGTCAGTATTGCTATTGCGCGAGAAGGAGAATTGGTCTATGCCAAAGGATTTGGACTGGCAAACTCAAAAGAAAAAACGCAAGTTGATGAACATACTTTGTTTCAGGCGGCCTCTATTAGTAAGCCGCTTGCCGCACTAGCCGTGCTCAAATTGGTTGATCAGGGAAAATTAGATTTGGATGAAAATGTGAATGCCTACCTGACCTCCTGGAAGGTACCTGAGAACAGATTTACGCAGAAGGAAAAGGTGACCTTGAGAAGGATTTTGAGTCATACTGCAGGACTCACAGTACACGGTTTTCCAGGGTACAAGCCCAAGGCTGATTTGCCTTCAACTGCTGAAGTTTTATTGGGAAACGGAAACACATCTGCTGTAACAGTAGACACGATTCCTGGCAGTATTTGGAGATATTCAGGCGGAGGATATACTGTAATGCAGCAAGTGGTTGAAGATGTCACAGGAATGTTTTTTTCGGATTACATGGATCAGCATATTTTGCCAGAATTGGGCATGACAGAAAGTACCTTTCAACAACCTATATCTGAGGATAAGTCCAAATTGGCAAGCGGAGCCTACAACTCTAATGGAAAATTGTTCAATGAAGTGTGGCACAATTACCCCGAAATAGCGGCTGCCGGACTGTGGACCACGCCATCTGATTTGATCAAATATTGTTTGTACATGCAGAAAAGTGTTCAAGAACCCGATGGTAAAATGCTATCTGAAAAAATGATAAAGACCATGTTGAGTCCGGGAATGAACGGTTGGGGGCTAGGACCGCGATTGGGAAAGTTGAATGGAGAAATGATGTTTGGTCATGACGGTAAAAATCTTGGTTTTACAACCATGATGAAGGCCTTTGTAAACCATGGAGATGCTATTGTGATCATGACCAATGGGGACGGCGGTATGAAGCTGATCGAGGAAATAGAAAGGGCGGTATCCGATTTTTATGGGTGGAATATGAGTCAATCAATGACTTTAAAGACAATTGAACTGAAGGAAAAAGACTTGCGGAAGTTTGTCGGAAACTATAAATATCAGTTTGGTGATGACAAAGGCGTGGTCAAAGTTAAAATGAAAAAAGGTGTCCTCCGGCTGAAAGATTCTGGAATGAACGAAAGGCTCTACCTAAAGCCTTTAAAAGAACTGGAATTTATTGATTTGAGCGAAGGTATCATGATCGACTTTTCAGTTGATGACAATGGAAAGGTAACTGGTTTATTGTGGAATAAACAGTGGGAGATTAAAAAGATGAAGTGAAACCTTTGTATTTGAATGATGAGCTATATGGTCACAATTTTGTTAGTGAAGTGTGATCATCGAAAACAATAAACAAACTATCAAACAACTTGACCCAAGAAAAGGGGGCTATAATTACCTTGAATTAAGTCGAACAGTGGTTGATCAGATGAACCATGGACGATCAACCAGATTACTTGTGACAATTGATGAAAATGTTATCGTTCGTTGTGGTTTGAACCATTTGGGGAACGGAGATTTCTTCATTATTGTTTCGAAAAGACATTTGGATGAACTCAAAAAAGAAAAAGGAGATGTGGTGAGTTGTAAGATTCAGGAAGACCCTGATCAGTTGGGAGTAGATGTGCCAGAGGTCTTGTCTGTTTTACTGGAACAAGATCAATATGCACATGATGTTTTTGAAAGACTCACAGATGGCAAGAAAAGAAGTTTGATATACGGAATAGTGAAAATTAAAAACGTGGATCTTCAGGTCAAGAGGATTTTAGAGTTTCTTGAAAAAGAAGCACTTAAATTGAAGTAGACTTCACATATAGAAACAAAAAAGGGACGCTTTGCGTCCCTTTTCAAATATATCAAGTGAGTTAAAGTTTATTTCTTTAACTCTTTTTCAATCATTTTAGTCATCTTGTCAGTTTGCTCATTGGCCAACTCCATATCCACCAAAATTCTACCACTGTGCTCATCTACAATGATTTTCTTTCTGGCAGCAATGTCTAATTGCATCTGCGGTGGAATTTGAATAAATGATCCTCCTGAAGCTTCTCTGTCTACTGGTACAACCGCCAATCCATTCTTAGATGCTGTTCTAATTCTGCTGTAAGCTGTTAACAAACGCTCATCTACAGATTCTTTAGCCTCTTCACTTTTAGAGATCAAGAACTCTTCCTCCTTCTGAGTTTCTTCGATGATCTCATCTAACTCAGATTTTTTGGCTTCTAAATCTTCCTTTCTGCCTTTTAGGTTCTCTTCAGCAGAGACTAACACTTCCTGCTTATTAGCAATTGTAGCCTGAAATTCTTTGATGCGCTTCTCGCAAATTTGAATTTCCAAAGACTGAAACTCAATTTCTTTGTTCAAAGAGTCAAACTCGCGGTTGTTTCTCACCTTGTTCTGCTGACCCTCATATTTCTTAATCAAAGCTTCTGCTTCTTTGATTGCTCTTTTCTTATCGTTGATTTGAGCTTCACAATCTTCTAATTCAGTTTTGATTTTTTCCACTCTGGTTTCTAATCCAGCAATGTCATCTTCCAAATCCTGAACCTCCAATGGTAACTCCCCTCTGATGGTTCTGATTTTGTCAATTCTCGAATCGATGAACTGAAGATTATATAATGCTCTTAGCTTTTCTTCTGGTGTGTAATTTTTAGGATTCTTCTTGCCCATTTAAAAATAATTTACCGGATTTGTGTTTATTTCCGTAAAATGAACGGCAAATTTAGGAAAATTTTCCGTTAACCAGTCGCCCAGAAGCGCAATTGTAAATTGTTCGCTCTCAAAATGTCCAATATCACAAATCATGATTTCTCCCTCAGCATCAAAAAACTGATGGTATTTGAAATCTCCAGTCACAAAAGCATCTGCTCCACAAGCTTTGGCATTGTTGAGTAAGAAGCTTCCTGATCCACCACAAATGGCCACTTTTTTGATCATTTTTTTGTTGGATTTTGTGTAGCGAACCAAATCAGTTTTCATACTGGATTTAAGATGGTTTAAAAACTGCTCACGATTCATGGCTGTCTCCAATTCTCCCACCATGCCCGAACCAATTTCTGAATTGCTATTTAGCAAGGCATAAATATCATATGCCACTTCTTCATAGGGATGCACTTCCAGCAAAGCATTGACTACTTTGCCGAGTACATGTTTGCCAACCAGCACTTCCACCTTGGTTTCGGCTTCACTGTGAACTTCATTTTTTTGTCCTACATGAGGGTTGGCGTGTTCGTTCGCTTTGAAAGTACCAGTGCCGTTCACATTAAAACTGCAATGACTGTAGTTCCCAATTTCTCCTGCTCCAGCAGAAAAAAGAGCTTCTTTTACCTGATCTGCATCATTCATAGGAACGTAAAAGCTCAATTTGTTGAGTGTATCATTCTTAGGCGCCAAAATACGCGTGTTTTGTAGGCCGAGGGTGTCTGCAAACTTTTGGTTGACTCCTGACATCACATTGTCTAAGTTGGTATGAATCGCATAGATAGCCACGTCATTTTTGATGGCTTTGATAATGGTGCGTTCCATGTATGTTTTTCCTGTGATTCGTTTCAGTCCGGAAAACAGAATAGGGTGGTGGGCGACTACCAGGTTGCAATTTTTATCAATGGCTTCATCAATAATGGCTTCTACGCTGTCTAAACACACCAAAACACCAGTGCACTCTGCTTCCCGATCACCGCAGATCAAACCACTGTTGTCATAATTCTCCTGAAAAACCGGGGGCGCCTTGCGCTCTAAAAATTGAATGATGTCCTTAACTTGCATATAAGTCGATTAAATTGCGCAATTTCGCGTTCGGTAAATTTACACAATGCTATTAATAAGAATACTTGCACTGCCAATATTACCCATTTTTGCATTAATCGTTCTCATCAGAAATTGGAGCTACGATAGAGGCTACCTGGCTTCCAATAAATTTGACATCCCAATTATATGCATTGGCAATTTGTCGGTTGGAGGAACAGGAAAGACACCTCACACAGAATATGTGGTCAACTTGATCAAAGATGAGGTAGTGCCTTGTGTAATTAGCAGAGGCTATAAGCGCAAGACCAAAGGGTATTTAGAAGTTTTGCCAGACATGACAGCCTCTCAAACAGGAGATGAACCGCTTCAGATTAAAAGAAAGTTTCCAAATGCCTATGTGGCAGTGGCCGAAGAAAGGTTGAACGGAATCACGAATGTGCTCATCGATCATGAAGAAATTGATGTCATTATTTTAGATGATGCTTTCCAACATAGAGCTGTGAGGGCAGGTCTGAATGTTTTGCTAACCACTTACGACGAGCCTTTTTTCGATGACAAATTGATGCCATTCGGAAATTTGAGAGAGTTTAAGAAAGGAGCTAAGCGTGCAGATATTTTAGTCATCACTAAATGCCCTGATCACTTGAAAACGGAGGAAATGAACAAATTCAAGGAGCAGGCAAGTAATTATGGCATCAAGTCAATTTACTTTTCCAAGATTAGTTATGGTCATTTTATAGATTTGATGAGTCATGAAACACTCGATTTATCAAGCGAAAAGGTCGTTTTAGTCACAGGCATTGCCGAACCGAAACCAATGACTGAGTTCCTGGACAGTAAGGGAGTGATTTATGAGCATTTAGCCTTTAGAGATCATCACGCTTTTTCAAGCGAGGATATTACGAAAATTAAGGAATTATTTGATACTTTTGAAGCTAAGCGCGTGCTTTGTACAGAAAAGGATGCGGTTAGACTCAAGGCTTTTAGTGAGAAATTAAAAGAATTGAATATGCCTGTTTGCTTTCTCAATATCACCATATCGTTTATTGACGAAGGCTCACAAAAATTTAATGACGAAATAGTAACCTATGTTAGAGACAATAAAGACAACCACAGAACACCTTAATTCTGTGACCAATAATTTTGCGCCTGATCTTGGAATCATTCTGGGAACTGGTTTGGGTGGTTTGGTTGATGAAATAAAGATCGTTCACGCCATTGATTATCCGGATATTCCGAATTTTCCAGTGAGTACCGTAGAAGGACATTCCGGTAGACTGATTTTCGGTCATTTGGGAGGAAAAAAAGTGGTAGCCATGCAAGGTCGTTTTCATTTCTATGAAGGATATACCATGCAAGAACTTACTTTTCCTGTGAGAGTGATGAAGTATTTAGGCATTAAACACTTGTTTTTATCCAATGCGAGTGGTGGGGTAAACCCGGATTTCGAGATTGGAACAATTATGATTCAAAACGATCATATTAATTTGTTCGGAACCAATCCTTTGATTGGCTCAAATATAGACGAGTTGGGGCCAAGATTCCCGGATATGAGTGATGCTTATGACCGATCTTTGGTTGATAAAGCCAAGGCAATTGCTGCCGCCAACAATATCAAAGTGGAAGAGGGTGTTTATGCAGGACTTACAGGTCCAACTCTGGAAACCCCAGCCGAATATATGTATGTTCGAATCATTGGTGCGGATGCCGTGGGTATGTCCACTGTGCCTGAAGTTATTGTGGCTCGTCATATGGGTATTCCTTGTTTTGCGGTCTCTATCGTAACGGATTTGGGTGTGCCTGGTAAGATTGAAAAAGTCACGCATGAAGATGTGCAACGTGTTGCAGAAGGGGTACAGCCTCACATGACATTAATTATGAAAGAATTGATCGGGTCACTGTAATTATGAGCGATACTTTAGACAGATATGACGTAGTCGTTGGATTGGAAATCCATGCGCAACTATTGACAAAATCCAAAGCATACTCTGCAGATCCTAATGAGTATGGCGCTGTGCCAAATTCAAATGTTAGTGCCATTTCACTCGGGCATCCTGGTACACTGCCAAAGTCTAATACCAAGGCCATTGAGTATGCTGTGAGATTAGGAGTAGCCATGAATTCAACCATTAGAGAAGACATGTTCTACGCCAGAAAGAACTATTTCTATCCCGATTTGCCTAAGGGATATCAGATCACACAGGATAAAACACCGATCTGCGATGGAGGAGAAGTGACTTTCAAAGTCAACGGAGAAACCAAGACGGTTCGAATCACCAGAATTCACATGGAAGAGGATGCGGGAAAAAGCATTCATGATCAAGATCCGTATAATACTTTGGTTGACCTAAATCGAGCCGGAGTTCCTCTGGTAGAGATTGTTTCCGAACCAGATATCAGAAGTGCTGATGAAGCTTATGCTTATTTAACAGAAGTGAGAAGGTTGGTACGTTATCTGGATATTTGTGATGGTAATATGGAAGAAGGTAGCTTGCGTTGTGATGCCAACATTTCCATTATGCCTAAGGGATCGAAAACGTTTGGAGAACGTGTTGAGGTAAAGAACATGAACTCCATTAGAAACGTGGCAAGGGCAATTAACCATGAGGTGGAACGTCAGGCAAAAATCTATGATGCAGGCGGAACCATTTCAATGGAAACACGAAACTTCAATGCGGTAGACGGCACTACTTCAGCTATGAGAAGTAAGGAACAAGCTCATGACTACAGGTATTTCCCCGAGCCGGATTTACAACCGCTTCATGTGAGCAAAGCATATGTTGAAGAGATTGCCAGTCACTTACCACCGTTGCCACAAGAGTTATTTAAGCGCTATACGGAAGAATTGAAACTGTCGGAATATGATGCCAACATTTTGACCGATACCAAGGAAGTAGCCTTATATTTTGAGGAATTGATTCAGCATACCAGCAATGCCAAAACAGCTACTAATTGGATTTTGGGATCTATCAAGTCTTACCTGAACCAGCAGGCACTGAAAATTGAAGATTTTCCTCTCAAACCAGTGCAAATTGCTGACATCATTCAAACAGTGGAAGATGGAAAAATAAGTAACAGTGTGGCCACTCAGAAGGTATTCCCAATCATGGTAGAACATCCAACTAAAACTGCATTGGAAATAGCTACGGAGAATAACTGGATTCAGGAAACCAATGAAGACGAAATCGTTGAAATAGTGAGGGCGACCATAATGAACAACCCGGTTCAATTGCAGAAATACAAAGATGGAAACAAAGGATTGCTCGGTTTCTTCATGGGGCAGGTAATGCAACAGACCAAAGGAAAAGCAGATCCGAAAACTGCCAGTGACCTGGTGAAACAAATATTAGAAGAGGCATGAAATTAAATAAATTAATAGGCGTATTTGCATTAACCACGGTATTGGTGGCTTGCGACTCAGCCGATAAGGAACCAATTAAAGACGAGAAAACTGACACGCCCAATGAGTCTCAAACCAATACTGAGGCCACTGAGACTGAGAAGCCGGAGAATGCGGGTGTGGTTACCGGAACCATTAAAAATGGGGCAGGCAGAGCCATTTATCTCGAACATTTGCCTGTAGGTTCACGAGATTTCAAAATTTTGGATCAAGCCATGATTGCGGATGACGGAAGCTATACCTTGACTTCCGGGGTGGATTATTTGGAGTTTTACAGGTTGCGAGTGGAACCTTCAAGCGCACCCCCTCAACAAGAGTATGCCAACCTCATTATGGATGCCAATGACCATGTAACAATGAATGCTGAGGCAGATAATTTATTGGGCACTTTTGCTTTAAGCGGAAATGAATATTCCAACAAGCTTCAAACTTTGTTCAATGATATTTTCAGACCATACCAAACAGTGGTAGATTCTTTAAATAAGGCGGCCAACCTGGCGGAAGAAAGTGAAAAAGGACAGTACATTGCTCAACTCAATGAGTACAACGAAAGAACGAAAAACAGAATCATTGAAATTGTAGATGCCAATATGGATAACCCCATTGGCTATTTTGCACACTTCAGGTTGATTAGTTTGAGAATGTCATTACAAGAGGACATTAGCATTGAAGAGCTGGATAAATTCGATGAAATCGTACACAATTTAAAATTGAAAATGCCTAAATCTTTCGTTGCTGTTGAAGCGGAAAGTTATGCCAGACAGATCAGAGCGCGTGTTGAAAAGTTAAAAGCACAAAACTCCCCGGATGCCCTGTTGGCAAAAGGTTCTCCAGCTCCTGAACTTGCTTTCGCCAATCCAGAAGGCAAAGTGATGAAGCTATCAGATCTTAAAGGGAAATACGTGCTCATAGATTTTTGGGCATCCTGGTGTAAACCTTGTCGAATGGCCAATCCCCACGTTGTGAAATTGTATGAAAAGTACCACGACAAAGGCTTTGAAATTTTCAGTGTCTCTTTAGATCAAAATAGAGACAGATGGATTCAGGCCATTGCTGCTGATAAATTGACCTGGCCATATCACGTAAGCGACCTTAAAGGTTGGCAAAGCGAAGGCGCTAGATTGTACGGAATTACAAGTATTCCACAAACTGTTTTGGTAGATACGGAAGGAAATATACTGGCCAAAGGCAGTGAAATTGCTGTAAATGTTGGTTCTCCTGATCCGGATGCTCTTCTTAAGAAAAAGTTAGAATCCATTTTTGGCTTCTAATTTGCATGGCATTTCGTAAATTTATAACATGTTAAAAGCCACGTCTCTTATTCTCACCATCTTTTTAGGTGGATTTCTGAATGCGCAAACCAGTGTGACTGGAACCGCTAACAACGGTAAAGGAAACTATGTTTACCTGCACAAATTGGTTCAGAATAATCCTCAACTTGTTGATTCCGCGCTGGTATCAAAAAAGGATAAATTTGAGTTCGAATTTGAAGGCGAAAAAGGATTTTATAGAATAGGTCGATCTCCACAAGATTTCTCACTCCTCATTCTTTCAGGTGGGAAGGAGAATATTGAAGTATCTGCAAATTACTACGATTTTGGTGTGAGCTATGATGTTGTTTCAGGGTCTAAACCATCAAAAGCGTCTCGCGATTTTCTTTTGGCTGGGAGAGAATATGTTAAAGAACGGGATTCATTGTCGCAATTGTTTAAAGCCTCAGGCAATCAATCTGCAGATCTTAAAAACAAAATCAATGAATTGGGAATGGCTTTCATAGAAACAAGAAATCAATACATTGATGATAACATTGACAATCCTGCAGCTCTGGTGGCCCTGCAATATATCAATCCACAACAGGAAGTGGCTCAATTCAAGAAGATTGCTGAGTCTGCTCAGAAATCCATGCCGGGATCATTCTATGCAACCGCACTGAAGCAGCAGCTCTCAACCATGATTGTTCCTGGTAATACCGCACCAGATCTTGCTTTCAAAGACCCTGATGGCAAGGAGAGAAAACTATCGGATCTTAAAGGAAAAGTGGTGCTCCTCGATTTTTGGGCATCCTGGTGTCGACCATGTAGAGCTGAAAACCCTAATGTGGTAAAGCTCTATAATAAGTACAAAGAGGCTGGGTTTGATATCTATTCTGTGTCTCTCGATAAAAGTGCAGACAGGTGGAAGGCAGCCATTCAACAAGATGGATTGGTTTGGCCAAATCATGTGAGTGACCTAAAGGGATGGAGTTCAGCTGCTGGGAAAGCATATAGTGTAAGTAGCATTCCTTATACAGTCCTAATCGATAAGGAAGGCAATATCGTTGCGCTCAAATTAAGAGGCCATCAATTGGAACAGAAACTCAAAGAGATGTTCGGCTTTTAAGTTCTTAAAGCTTAGATTTGTCCTCTATGAGGACCTGGTTATTCTGCTTGCTATGTGCTGTTTCCTTGATAGGGAAAAGTCAATCCACTTCATACTTTCAACAAGATGTAGACTACCGCATTGAGGTGAGTCTTAATGATTCTACACACACACTAGAAGGTTATCTGGAGCTGCACTACAAGAATAACAGTCCGGATGCTCTGCCATTTATTTATTTTCATATTTGGCCAAATGCATATAGTTCTGGTACTTCAGCTATGTCAGAGCAACACCTATCCGATGGAGATTATGATTTCTATTTTTCTGATAGTACAGACAGAGGAAATATTGCCAACCTGGCGTTTCATTCCAATGAAGGTCCGCTGAAATGGGAAATAGATAGTCAACACATTGATATTTGTAAGGTGTATTTAACACATCCGCTTAAAAGTGGTCAGAGTATTCATCTATCAACACCCTTCACCGTAAAAATCCCCAGTGGTCGTTTTTCTCGGCTGGGGCATATTGGGCAATCATACCAGATCACACAATGGTATCCCAAGCCAGCTGTTTACGATATAGATGGTTGGCATCCTATGCCGTATCTTAGTCAAGGTGAGTTTTATTCTGAATTCGGATCCTATCACGTAGAAATTACGCTGCCTGAGAATTATGTGGTTGGTGCAACTGGAGACCTTCAAAATAAGGATGAATTGACATGGATGCATCAAAAAGCCAAAGACACCCAAAAGAAGTTTGATGAAGGGACATTACTCACAAAAAATAAAAGAGCAGACATGGCTTTTCCGAAATCATCTGCAAAAACCAAAACTCTAGTTTACAAGCAAAAAAGAGTGCATGATTTTGGGTGGTTTGCAGACAAGAGATACCATGTTTTACATGATACAGTGAAGTTGCCGCAAACTGGAGAGGTGGTAGATTGTTGGGCCCTTTTTACCAGTAATGAAGCTCGGCTTTGGAGGCGGGCACCAGAGTATATCAAAGATGGTCTGTATTATTACAGTAAATGGAACGGTGATTATCCATACAAACAATGCACTGCCGTTGATGGTACCATCAGTGCAGGAGGCGGCATGGAATATCCAAATGTGACCGTGATAGGTTATTCGGGAAATGCGATGACATTGGAAACAACCATTGTTCATGAAGTGGGGCACAACTGGTTTTATGGAATTTTGGGAACTAATGAACGAGATCATGCCTGGATGGATGAAGGATTGAATACTTTGAATGAAAATCGTTATCTGGAAACCAAGTACCCGGAGAAGGGCATGTTTGATGGATTGATCGAATTGAGAAAACCCATACAGGAATCTTTTAGACTGAATATTTTCAAGAACAAATCGTTGCATGAATTCAGTTACCTCATTAATGCCAGACGAAATTATGATCAGGCGATAGAGACGCCAAGTCCGGAGTATACATCAATAAACTACGGTGGTATTGTCTACTCAAAAACCGGAATTGTATTCGATTACCTGAAAGCCTATCTGGGGAATGATTTGTTTGACCAATGCATGCATGCCTATTTTGAGAAATGGAAGTTTAAACACCCGCAACCAGAGGACTTAAGAACAGTGTTTGAAGAAAAATCAGGTTTGGACTTATCCTGGTTTTTTGAAGACGTCATTCAAACTACTAAGACCATCGACTTTAAAATTAA
The DNA here is from genome assembly GCA_030433115.1 of Bacteroidia bacterium. GTDB lineage: Bacteria > Bacteroidota > Bacteroidia > Flavobacteriales_D > JAUILH01 > JAUILH01. Next base: position 12,787 of record JAUILH010000102.1, read on the forward strand.
ATCCGTTAAGAAAGGTGATTTCGATAACTACAGAATTAGAGTGAAATCTAAAGGAGAAATCAATGGTCCCTTTGCCATCGGAGGGATGACTGGAGATTCTGTTTTGGTGTATCAATGGTTCGATTCAATTCCTGAAAATGGTGTAGTTAATATATCAAATGGAAAGTCGGTTGGTGGTTACAAGAAATTAATGATTGATCCATTCTGGGAGATTCCGGAACTGAGTCGTTTGAATAATACGAGTAGGGTAAAAGGTCTTTTCAAAAAGGCTGAACCATTGAGATTACAGTTTTTGGGAGGTTTGGAAGATCCATATAAATCAACCTTGTATTATGCACCTGCACTTGGTTTCAATGCACATGATGGCGTGATGACGGGCTTGGCATTTTACAATTCCGTATTCCCTCAAAAGAAATTTGAATTTGGTTTGGCGCCTATGTTTGCCTGGCGCTCTAAGAGTATAGTTGGAGCCGGTTTCATGCAATATAATTTCCCAATAAAATATGGCAATAGACTGTTTCAAAATGTGAGTCTTGCAACAGATTATAGACAATTTTCGCTCAACGATGATGGTGATTTTTATGGAATTATTAAGGGTAAATTGGATTTTGAATTAAAGAGAAAACGCATTCGTTTCAGTCCGGAACAACATATTTTGTTGAGGTTATTGAATACTACTCACAATTATGCGTTGTTTTCAGATGCCACGTATTCCATTGATTTGAACAAACCTTTTTATGGACTGAGTGGAGAAGTTAGGTTGAGATATGGACAAAGCGATTTTGGTAATTATTTTGTGAATGCAGAGTTGGAAGCAACTAATACTTTTAGATATGGCAGGAATCTAAACAAGATTGATGTCAGAGGATACGTGGGGAAATTTCTTAGTGGAAGCGCTTCTGTGAGTTCTAATGAGGCATTTCATTTAGCCGGACAGTATGGTGCAGCCGATTATACTTACGATCACTGGTATGTTGGCAGGGGAGAGACTAACAAAAACATTTACGGCCAACAAATGATCTTTAATCAGGCAGGATTTAAAACGTTTACGCCTATTGTGTCTAATGATTGGATGGCTGCCATTAATCTGGATGTGGAATTGCCAGTGCCCATTGGCTTAAGCGTGTTTGCGGACCTTGGATTTTATCCCGTATATAATTACATTTTTAGTCCATCGGGTTTTGTTGAGGAGATCACTGTTGACAATGCTTTTGACTTTGGATTTAGCATTAGTTTGATGAATGAATTAATTGAGGTGTATGTGCCTTTAGCCTTTTCTGATCAGATTGAAAGCTATTACGATTTGAACAATTACAACTTCTTCCAGAAAATCAGGTATACATTTAATATTCGTCAGTTAAATCCGTTGAATAGGATCAAAAATATTGGCAATTAATGCAGGCAGGAAAGAAAATATATTTTGCCTCTGATTTTCATTTAGGAGCACCAAATTTTGAGGAAAGCCTCAAACGCGAAAAACTCATTGTTCAGTGGTTGGATGAGATCAAGGAAAATGCAGAGGAGATTTTTTTGGTTGGGGATGTCTTTGACTTTTGGTTTGAATATAAACGAGCCGTGCCAAGAGGGTTCACCAGGTTGTTGGGTAAGTTAAGCGAGCTTGGAGATGCTGGAATCAAGGTTCATGTATTTACCGGAAACCATGATATGTGGATTTTCGATTATTTACCAAAAGAGACTGGTGCGGAAGTCCATAAAACGGTAGTCGATCGCGAGTGGAACGGGAAACAATTCCATATTGGCCATGGAGATGGTTTGGGACCGGGAGACAGAGGATATAAGTTTCTCAAGAAGGTGTTTGCAAGTAAAGTCTGTCAATGGTTATTCGCACGTTTACATCCCAATTTTGGAATTGGTATTGCCAATTTTTGGTCGAGAAAAAGCAGAAGCCATACCAAAAAGAAAGATGAATTTCATGGTGAAGACAAAGAGTGGTTGGTGATCTACAGCAAAGAAATTCTGGAAAAAAGGCATGTAGACTATTTTATCTTTGGTCATAGACACATGGCGTTGGACATCAAATTGAATGACAAAAGTCAATACATCAATTTGGGTGATTGGTTACAATACTATACGTACGCAGAATTTGATGGAGACCAATTGCGCTTGAAGGCATATCCTCATTAGTTAGGCGTGCCCAGTAAGTACAATTTCTTACCGCCTTTTCCTTTGATTGTGTCTATTTCCCAGCTATAATCAGAGTTTAAATCTGCTGTGAGTTTCTCTAAATCTTGAACCGTATAAGTTCTCACATTGGAAACAGCACCATCCCAGGCTATGACAAAGGGAAGAATTGGAATGAGGTAGGTGAAAACAAATTGTTGCCAGGTAAATGGCCTGACCATTGGAGTGATGAAAAACACCGATAAAATATTAATTGGGAACGCCAACCATGCCAGAAGATAGGGAACTGAATTGTCACTAATTTCAAATACACAAATCCCTTGTTTTGAATCGTGAGCATCTTTAAGAATGGACTTTGCAACATCTTCTCTCATATGATGAAAACTGCAAACCATGGTTCTAAATCCTTTTTCATTGACATGGCTTGCATTCACTGATTCAGTGAGGTATTCGGTATTGGGATTGTCGTCGTTATTCAACCGTGCAGCAGCTTCTTGATTTGGGTAGAGATCGGTACAAGTCAGTTTAATCTGTTCAA
>JAUILH010000103.1 GCA_030433115.1 Bacteroidia bacterium
CTGACGAGCCCTATTTTGGGTGAAGCTTTCAAGTTGCCATACAAGGACATTGATTTACTAATGGCAGCATTTTAAGATGTGGTTTTACGAGTATCTGCAATATGTGTCTTGGTTACCAATTGCAGAGATCTTTTTTGATTTAAAGAAGTCTCCAATAAAGTTTGTGGTATACGTCTGCTTGCTTATAGTTTCATCAGCAGCCGTGAAATATTTTGTAACAGATTTCCCGATTAGATGGGATACCTGGTACTATTTCTTACCCATTATATTGGCGCCATTTATTGCTGCTTTGTTGCCGTCTTTTGATTTAAAGTTAAATGATCACCTTGAAAACCATGACGATTCTGAAGTAATTGACTAGCCTCCAATTCCTAGTCCTTTCAGTTTTATCTTCGGTTTCTTGATGACTTTTTTAGTCTTTGGCGCCTCCTTTTCTGTTTTAGAAGGTTCTTTTGTAGTCTTAGGTTTGGTTTGTGTGGAAGGAGTTTTAGTTGGTGCCTCAGTATTTAATCTCAAATTTCCATCGTCTACCCAATTTTTGTAAGCATTTCTATCGTTGCCAAATCGTACTCTGTATTGCCTGTTTTCCATACTTACCTCTATCACTTCACCGTTGCGCCATTGACCTCTTTCATTCATGGCAGTGACTCGAGTGCCCACCGGGAACTGCACCTCATCTTCAGAACTGAAGAAAATGGGTTTCCCACATACAGAGTCTGGTGCGCTCAAGTATGCTGGGTCGACATTGGAAGGAATGTTAACTCGTAAGTCTTTAATGATCCATTTATCATCTTGTTTGTCGATCGCTATCAAACAAGTTTTCTTACCTAATCTGTCGAAATACAGCCTTGGACCGCTATAGTAGCCACCACTTTTTTTCTGTCTGTACTCAGGGTATTCACAAAATATCTTGGAGTAATTGTGAACATTATGTTTGACTTTTGAGATGAGATTTTCACCGTGTTGATTAAGGACAAACTCACTTCCGTTTTTGTAGCTATCGGGCATCATTTTAAAGACAACGAATGCTACTTTACCTGTATCACCTTCAAATAATATGTGATGAACAAATTGCCTAGCTTCATTTTCATGTTTGAATTCCGGGATGTTCACTTTTGGTAAAGATGTCCATCTCGTTTTCTGATTTTCAGCATATCTCTTCTCTCTAAGCGGTAAGATGTTTTTCTTTTCGTCAGCACTAATTTCTCTCTCCGATATAAGTTTGCCTTCATTGTGTGTCACGTCAAAGTAGATGGGATTCTCTTTGGTGTTCAACCATTTTCCATCTTTCAAGAGTGGTGCTGCTTTGTCGAATGTATTACCGTCTTTTGATCTTCGGAGCGTCACAGTTTTAGTCATGAGATAAGTGCCAAGCTTATAGGTGGCTTTATATCTGGTTCCGGTATATTGAATGTTTACTTTTACTTCATTAAGACCTGTCCAGATCCATTCTGTCTCAGGAGCTATATTTACTTTGGAGTCAATGCTTACAAGACTATTGTCGAATTCGTCAACCAAATCTTCCGGATCAATTTCATTTAAAGCCTGATTTATGTCTACCAAGCTGGGTTTGGGAATGCCTTTATATTGGCTCTGTGTCCGATTATGGTTGACATAAACGAAATTCCCCCCGGTTTTCTTAAACATGATTGTGCCTTCAGAGAGGTAAGTTACTCCTGGATAGTCTGTTTTGAAAGTAAGAGTGTAGTTTCTATAATGATAATAAACTACCGCCCCGTCTTGAATTTCCTTTTCGGTTGATCCCTTGGAGACCGTTAATGAGGTGAGTTTGGAATTGTTTTTCACACATTTCTCCTTCACCTTAGCCTTTACGGTTGCATCCGAAGGTTGAGCAAATGAAACAGTCGTCAATAAGAAGAGAGAGAGGACGATAAATAAGTGTTTTTTTAATGGGCTCATGTTTCTCATAATTTATTGAAGGCAAACCTCCCAATTACGCCATTTAATTCCGTCACCCATATGGGTGATTTCTTCGAAAAAGCCTAGATAATGTCTAAATGACTGGCTTTTACTGCTGCCTGAGTCCTGTTTTGTACCTCCAGTTTTTCATAGATCCTTAGTACGTGTGTTTTGACCGTATTCACAGATATGAAGAGTTGATCTGCAATGTCCTTATTTGACATGCCTTCCGCAATTAAATAGAGTACCTCAAGCTCTCTATCAGTCATTGGATTAAGCAAGTAGCGGTTAATTTCATTTTTCTTGATGTGGATGGGTAAGCTGGTCTTCGCTTCTTCCGTGTTTTTTTGTAAAGCGTGTTGCAAAAAGTCTAACTCTCTTTGAAATTTTTCGATTTGCTGTTGGGCACGTTCTTCCGACAATCTTTTTTTGTTTCGGAGCCACTGTATGACTAAAAATGAACTTACAAGAATCAATAATATTCCGGCAATTAGTGCCCATTTTATGTATCTGTTTTTCTCAATGATGGAGTCTTTTTTCTTGTTTTCAGCTTCCGTCAAAATATTTTCTTTTTTGATGAGGTCTGCTTCCTGTTCAAGGAGTTGAATAGTTGTTTCTTTTTTCTGCGTTTCGTACATCACCATCATGCGGTCCATGCGCGCCTGAGCATTGGTGTCATAAATGGAGTCTTTAATTTGATGATAGTATTCGGTGAGTTCAAGGGCTTTGGATGGGTTTTTGGCGCGATTTGTTTCAATTAATAATTGCAATGCTGTGGTAATGACACTGGGAGAGGAAATAGTTTTTCCAATTTTGAGTGCCTTTTCAGCCAGAATATCTGTTTGAATGAAGTCATTTTCTTCCAGATACACTGAGGCCTGATTGATAAAAACCGTTGCAACTCCCAATTGATCGCCAACTCGGGTATAAAGGAGCAACGCCTGATCGTAATAGGCTATGGCTTCCTCCAATTCATGTTTTCGACCATGTAAGGTACCAATGTTGTTGAGTACCATGGCATATTGATCGTATTGCTGCGATGAATCCGTTACTTCCAATGCATTTAAGAAATGGACCTTGGCCAAGTCTAACGAATCCATTTTCATATAAACAGTACCCATATTGTTTGATACAGTAATGAGCCCGTTCGTATCGCCCAGGTCAGACTTAATAACCAGTGCCTTTTTGTAATATTCGATGGCTTCAGTGTACTTACGTTGGGCTTTTAAGAGCAAGGCCAGGTTGTTGTAGCTCTGCGCAATGTTGTTGATGGATTTAGGCAGAGTGTTGTCTTTTTTCTGCTCACGAATCTTCAAAGATTTGAGATAGTATTGCATGCCCTCTTCATATCTCCCGGTGTAATAACAGACACCTCCCAGGTTATTCAGAATGTTATCTGTTGCCATTTCTCCACTATTTCTGAGAATGATTTCATAGGATTTCAGATAATTTTGCTCTGCCAAATCAAAACTTCCGGAATAGTCGTAAACCAATCCCACTCTGTTGTAGCTAGTCGCCATGAGCAAAGAGTCTCCGATTTTGCTGGAAAGTACCAAACTTTTTCTAGCGTATTCTATGGCACTCTGGGGGTCAGACTCTGCCGTTTCCCAGACAATTTTGTGAAGGATGTCAGCGGTTTCCTTTTCACCTAAACCTGTTTCCAAAAGCAATTTCAAACTATCAACTTTCTGACCGAAGGCGCGTTGGACACTACTAAGTCCACTTATCAACAGACACAACACCAAATATTTAGATAAGGACTTCATTCAGATGCAAAGGAACATAAAATGAGATACATACCAGTGTAATCAAATCAATTTCAACGATTTCTCAATTTCATGGTTCGTTCATCTCAACTAAACCCGTATTTTCGCAGCGCATTGAATTATGAATTTCTGGGGAAGAGCAAAATATTATTTAATTGGCTTGGGAATAGGCACCATCATTACCGTGGTTATTTTTGGCGTGAGAGGGTGTAGCTGGACACCAGAAAACAGGGTGTTCCAGGATATTCAGATGAGTACAATCCTTATTAATGAGCGCGTGAAATGTGAGCTGGCTTGCAATAACATTTCGGACGGTGTGATTTACGATACTTTTATGGGCGAGGGCAGTGTTCTGTTTAAGGAAAGTGAACCCAGAAGGACTCCTAAAATGTATATTGTTGAAGCCGGCGATGAATCCTTCAAACTACAGGTAACCATTGACGACAGTGAGAGTACTCAGGACACCACAATTTTGGTAACCAGAGTGGAAAAGTTAAAAATGTCCGGTAAAAGTTCTTGTGATTGCGCGTCTGTCTCAGATTCAACCTATGTTTTATTCAGTAAACCTGAAGAACGCATCACACGTGATTTATTCTTCACGGAGAACAAGGAGATTAAGTTCAATCAGCGAGCCAAATGCGGCATGGAGTGCTATGGCTTGTCTTCTTCCGATATCAGCACCTTTATTGACAGTAAGCCAAAGCTGATTAAAGAAGCAAGTGATTATGCACACCAACCACACCCTTATTTCGCGTACGAAAATGAAATTGATGGGGTAAAATACCGGTTCATTTTTGAAGATGCAGGTCGCCGAACGAGATTAATAGAGATCATTGCAGCACACAAGTCTTGTTTATGCGATGAGCTGTGATTATTGAGATTTCTTGATCTTAATGGTGAGTCCAATTTTTTGACCTAAATCTCCCGCCATATAATTTGGTTTCCAACTTAAAGACTGCAGATAATCATTAATAATTGGAATCAAAGAATAACAGTGTTTTGGAACGTGAACAGGATAGATGTCCAGTTTTCCTTGTCTATTCACAGTGAGTCTCAAGAGGATGTCTCCGCAATACTTTACTGTTTGCTCGCTTAACAACTTTTCCAGTTCCGCAAGAGCAGTCCCCATGCCAATTTCCGGTTCCGCACTTTTGGTTTCGTACACAATAAAAATAGGTTCTTCGATCTCATAGGGGTCGGGAACAGGTTCTGGTACAGGAATGTCTTCTATTGGTTGTTTTCCTGTTTTTAAGTAATGTATCGTCGCGTGCAAACCATCTATGGAGTCTCGCAGTGCCCATATTTTCTTACTGTGTTGTCTCCTCATTTCGGACAGTTTTGTATCATGCTTTTTGAGGGCTTCAAAGTGAGTTTTAAGTAGATTGATGTCTTGTTCTTCAGAAGTTTTGGCCAGATTTGGACCAATGTATATTGAATTTTGAGTCCAGTCGAATTGAGATAACTGTTGTTCATTCGTTTGATTAGAACCGTTTTTTTGACTGATTAACACCGCGTCTTTTATGTCGTCATAATGAAAGAAGCCATTAAAATATGACTTGTGGGCTTTTTTATCGAATGTCATGGAGACTTGCTCTTTAGTTGTCAACTGCAAGGTTTCCAAATTCTCTCCGGAAAACATAGCCAAAAAAATAGAGTCGTTTTTTATCTTGCCACTTTTGGCAATATGTGCGTCCATGGTAAAGCTGTTTTCGATATGCTTGTGACCGTAAATCTCCAATATAATGTCCCTGTTAATCACTTCATAATTAGCACTCGTAATAGTAGTTACATCAAATGAATAATCTGGGTGATACAGTTTGATTGCGTCATCGAGATAGTGTTCCGGTAAACCTTCATAACTCACTTGCCCATTGCGGTCAGTTAATTTCATGTGAGTTGTCTCAAAATCAACCATGACGTTTTTGATGGTGTATTCGGTTTCGACATCTCTCACCGTAATGTGAAGATTAAAATAAGCGTGTGCCTGACCGGAAAATAACAAGCATAAAAAAAGTATTCTATTCATAAATAAGTTTATAAATAGGATGCTTGTTTTCTCAGAATTCCACAGGATTTCTAACCGCCAACACGCTTAACGCCATATCCCCAGTCACTTAGAAGTTTCATAACTTTGTCCCGTACCTCTCCCTGGATGATGATTTCCCCATCTTTGGCAGATCCTCCAACGCCACATTTTGATTTAAGGTCTTTGGCCAAATCTTTGAGATCATCTTCAGAACCAACGAAACCTTCAATAACTGTGGCTACCTTGCCTTTTCGACCTTTTCGATCCACTAAAATCTTCAATGTTTGCTTATCCGGTGCCAGAGTCTCTTCTTCCATGTCATCTTCATGGTCGTACGAAAAGTCCGGATTAGTGGAGTAGACTACGTTAATTCTGGCTCTCTTGTTTTTTCCCATGATTCAGATCTATTATTGTGACATTATCTCTGTTGAGATCGGCTTTAAGCCATTTGGTCAATTTCTTGGTTTCAAGATTTCTCAAGGAATCGCTCAAATAAGGTTTCCATTCTACAGTGAACAATGCAACAGTGTCTGTTCGTCTGCCGGTGTTTTCAAAACCAAGAGAGTAAGTGAAACGCTTGACATCCGGGAATGTCACATCAATTTCTGCTCTTAATTTTTTCACTTTGGAAGAGGTGATGTCTTTATACGCTTTGAGCAGTTTCTTTTGTTCATGAATCATGGTCTCATTGAGATCAATTTCCCGTTTCAATTCATCTTTTTCCTGTCTGAAACGCTCTTCAAGCATCACTCTGTCCTCATAAGTGAAGGCAGCCGTTTCTTTCTTCAGGTTTCCATCGTCAATATCAATAATGGTCCCTTTTAGATCATATTTTTCAAGGTCGCGGTGCCATTCTTCTATCGTCTCTTGCGAAATAAATCCATTTTCACGGAACTCAATGTGGATGACATTGACTGTGTCTCCACGCATGTATTCCAGTTCATAATCCTTTAATTTGGCGCCGGCATAGCCATCAACCTCATTGGTGATGAAGTCTCTTGCATTTCTGTTGAAGGTATTTTCCTGCATCACAAAGTAAAATTTGTAAACAGATGGGATCAATACAATCAGCATGAAAACACCAATGTAGATTTTTACTTTTCTCTCTGTCTTTGGATTGACAAACTCTTTAAGCGGGAACTTTAAATATCTAATGACAATTAAAGACGCCAGGCAAATAAGGATGGAATTAATTGTGAAAAGATATAGGGCATTTGCCATCAACGGGATATTGCTATTGGCTAACATAAACCCAGCCGAACATAGCGGAGGCATTAATGCTGTGGCAATGGCAACCCCTGAAATAACGGTCATTGACTTGCCTTTTTTTGTGGCAGCAATGATCCCGGCAAAACCACCAAAAAGTGCGATGAGTACATCTCGAATATCTGGTTGGGTTCGCGCTAGAATCTCGGCACTGGGGTCGGTAAATGGACTGATCACAAAATAGATCCAACTCACCAGAATACTGATGCCTACCATCACTCCAAAATTCACCAAAGACTTCATCAGTAACTTGAAATCGTTGGTGCCAACGGCCAGACCGAGCCCTTTTATTGGACCCATTAGTGGAGAGATTAACATGGCGCCAATCACTACAGGAATACTGTCTGAATCCAAGCCAATGGAGGCCACGAAAATGGAGAAAATAAGTACCCAAACATTGTGTCCTTTAAATTCAATTTCATCTTGAATTTCGGCAATGGTACCCGCGACATCTGTGTCTTCCCTAAAATTGAGAGTGGATTGAATGAAGCCAAACAAACTTTTTGGAACCTTTTTAAGGTCCTCAGCATGAAACTCAATTTTTGTAGGGTCTCTTTCAACCTTTCCTTGATCGCCGGGACCTTTTTCCCGACTAGAATATGTCTCCTCTCTCTCTTCGCTCATTTTAATTGAATCATACTAATATATGCATAATTGCAAATTAGGATCAATTGTTCTCAATTATTTGTTGAATGCGTTTGAGAGATTCCAGGTTGCCATTGCTGGTGAGTGATTCTATAATGCGCCTCTTTTCAAGAGCGGTTAAATGCCAACTCATAGATATGTCCTGGTCTTCATGTTTCAACAGGTCAAAATGAACGATTTCACTGGGATGATCAAAGTGCGACAGAAATTCATTCATGATCTGGTCGTTGGAATAATCCTGAGTCTTGAATACATTCCCATAAACGTTGCTAAAAGGTGCAAAAACCCGTCTCAGTAGTGAGCCTGAATTGTGATGTTCACTAGAAAATGCTTTGGTACGGTCTCTGATTTGAATAATCACAACACCTGAGGTGTTTTCCTTAATCCAGTCTTTGAAGACACTTAGGTACTGCACGGCGTCTTTTACCCCATAATTGTCTCGCAGTCCAGCATCCATCACTTCAATTTCAGGTGAGCTTGGTAGGCTTACCATGGGGAAGACATATGGAAAGGTAGCATTCATGCGAAGGGCGGAACTGTATCTCAAATCATCGGCTCCCTGAGATTCGAAAAGGTCGCGCAGCTCAATATTCTCAATTTGACTGTCCTCAGATCTGCTGTGACACATGTAGGATAGATGATCAGATGAAATCAATAATCTCCTGCCATCATTGACAACGGTTGGGGCCAGAATCATCCTTGGAATAAGGCCATTTAATACATAGTCATCGAAATAACTGAGCGGTTTGTTGAAGAGCTCATTGGTATTCTGATTGAGGTTGTTTTCAAACATGAAGGCTCTGTCTTTTGTGTAGCTCATGCCATTGTACTCGAAAGATTGAATTCGGGGAAATAAATCAGAAGTCGCAATGGTGAATGAAATGCTATTGAGTAAATCCTGACTTAATTTGTGCTTGTGATTCGGGTTGAATCGGTCTTTTTCACTTGAGGACAAATCCTGGAGCATCAATGACCTGAAGTAGGCCGCGCCAATCATGCCACCAGAAGATCCTGTGATCAATTTGGTTTGCTTCATAAACGCTCCATCTGAAGACTTATCAATCTTTTGAAGGGTGTGAAAAGTCCACAGGCTCGACCTCAGGCCCCCGCCACTACAATTAACTATTATGAGCTTGGGTTTGTCAAGTTCTGTATGCTTCTTCCACTTGTCCAAAGCCAGGATCTCTGCAGCAATGTCGTTCTGCATCCTATCCATGTCCGGTTTGAAATTATATGTGCTGTAATTGGCAGCTTTCACTTCATAATTCAAGCCATAAGCATGGTTCTTAAATCGCATAAAATCATATTGATTTGTAGCCAGGTTGATTAAAGCAATGGATGCAATAATGATGGTAGTAGTCCAGCCTTTGAACCAGGTGAACATCACGCTTATAAGCATCAAAATGATGGTAAAGAGTAACAGGATGCTCGCACCAGCCGGAATTCGGATGAGCTCATATTCTTTAAAAGTGCCCAGAATGATGAATGAAGCGACACTTAGGATCTCGAACCGGGTAGCATTGATGCTGTTTTGTGCCAGGACTTGTTTCAGTAAATCATTGCTGTAGTGCGATACATCTCTTGCCAAATTAATGTCGTTCCAGCTAGCAATGTACGATCTCACATGCCATTCCTGTTCCTGAAAAAAGGCTTTGTACCAAGGTTTTTTATTGTGGATCGGTGATTCAAAGGCCTCAGGTTCTTGCTCTTTATTGAGCTTTTTGAGGTCTGTATTTGTGGTGAAAAAGTAGAGGTAACTTAGGATCAGGAAGAGCAAACAGCCACCTAAAAATGACAACATCTCTAAAGCGATCAAACCATTGCTTTGGAGCTCATTGACAGACAGAAAAGTACTCGTCTTGTAGATGTATACGAGGGTGAATACGGCCGGAATAATGCTGTTATTTAAACTGAACTTGTAGAATGGTCGGGCAACAGTGGCAATAAATCTGAACTTTCCACCGTACATGATGTAACTGTAGATATTGAAAGCCATAATAAATCCGCCGTAAGCAAATCCCATAATGGCGAAAGACAAAGCATCAATTTCGCCCAAATATTCTGGTGCGAGGAACAAATAAGGGATGCCGTATTTAGTTCCGATTAATCCGGTCACAAAAGCAAATAGAATGCCCCATGACAATACGATAAAATGGTTGCGTTTTAAGTGAAGTAATAGCAGTTGTGTCGGAAAAAAATACAAAACCCGCTTAAGAAAAGATGGATGCTCGCTAGGATCGCTCATTTAAGGGATGTTTGTTTAGTGATTGTACGAGATTTCTGGAGAAAAGGTTGTGGTTTATCGGCTAAGATTTCAAAAAATCAATCACCAAATACGCCAACAATTTTCCAACAGCATTCATCTCTTGATCATTGCGTGGTGCCCCTTCTGCTAAATGAAGGTAAGCGGGATTTAAGCGTTTAGCGCATTCCAATACGTACTGCCGTGCTTGCGTGGTACTGATTCCGCAAGGAGTAATGGCACTGGTGGCTACATTTTCTATGCTGTCTAAATCCAGCTCAATGCCACAGGGTGTTTTCCCAAATCTACTGAGTGCCCGGTCCAAGGCCTCATCAAAGGAAATCTCTTTCCGCAAAATCGCTTCATGACTGGTGTAGTCAAATTTGTCTGGAACGCGTTCTAGAATATGCTCTGAATTGTATATTTCATGAAGCGCCAATACAAAATAATGATCCAACAAACCTTCTGTCTTGGCATAGCTAAATCCATTGCCACTGTGCCGACCTTCCAAAGCCCTGTAATCTGCATGTGGATCTAAGTTGATGCAATTAATGGCTTTGTTGTGTGCTAAACTAGCTCCTTTGATCAATCCATAACTGTTATTGTGACCGCCACCAATGACAATTGGGATTTTTCCCGCTTCATGAATCAATTTACACACTCTATAAACTTTGTCGTCAAGCTCAGAAACCAGTTGTCTCAACTGAGTTAAATCCGTCTGTTTTGAAGCGTCAAGCTCATTAGACCTAGTCATTAAGTTAGTGCAGTTGATCTCTCCAAGAAGTAATAAGTTATCTCCTCTATAAAACCGATTACTTTGCATATTGAGGAACTTCTTCAAAAAAGCGTCCCAGGCATTTTGTGCACCACCGTTTCCAAAATTGGCTCTTGGACCAATGTCTTCCGGAATCCCGAAAAGCACATACTTAATTGAGTCTTGAGTGAGCTCATCAGTCCAGTTTTCTGTACAAATCTGAATGTTTTCTCCCAATTTAGTTTCCCCTTTGCGTTTACTCAAGTAGCTTTGAAGCCTTTCAGGAGATATTGTCAGTAACTCACTCATTTGGTTTGATTATTGATTAAGTATTCAGTAAATTTAAAGAAACAAAACCCAATCCCATGAAATTTTCAATAGGTCTTTTATCACTTTTTTTAGCAGTATCATGCAGTGCTCAAAATACAGCAGGAATTGCTAAAGCAGAAACGGCATCTACTGTAAAGGAATTGCCAAAAATCAACCAGAAAATGATTGCTTATGTTGAGAAAAACAAAGGCAAAAAGATTTTAAGAGGGGAGTGCTGGGATGTGGTAAAAATGGCGTTGACAGAATCTGGCGCCAACTGGACACCACCCACTGATTTTGGAAAAGTCATTGAACTAAAAGATGCGCTTCCGGGAGATGTAGTGATGTTCGAGAACACCGTTTTTAAAGGAGAAGGCTATAGTCAAAGTTTCGGTGGACATTATGCGGTTGTACATTCGGTGAATGAAGACGGAACCATTACACTTGCACATCAGAACTATAACAAGGTGAGGAAGATTCGTTTTGATAATGTTACGCCTGCACATTTGGTGAAGGGAAAGTTGACGTTTTTTAGACCGCAGGGCTAAGTTATTATCTTGCTTCTTACTGAAACTAATTTTTGAGGTTTTCGTTATATTTGGTGTAATATTGCACCAGATTTTACAAATATGGCAAGACAAAGCATATCTCTCACGGAACCAAATGATGAGTGGTTGAAAGCTCAAATTGAAAGCAAAGAATATTCCAGTAAAAGCGAATTGGTGAATGACCTTATTAGACAAGCGCGCATGCAACAAAGAGAAATTGACTTTCTCCGATTAAAATTAGAAAAGGCAGAAAAAAGTGGCTTTACCTCACAATCTCAGAAAGCTATTTTAGCTGAGTCTAAGTCATTGCTTGATGGCTAAGTACAAATACCGAATTAGCGAAACAGCAAAGAAGGACTTAATAAGAATACATCATTATGGTGTTGAAAGATTCGGTGTTTCCCAGGCAGATAGGTATTTCAATACTTTTTTCAAATACTTTGATATAATTACGCGCCAACCAATGTCTTTTGAGGCAGTTGATTTTATCCGTCCCGGATATAGGCGTTGTGTTTGTGGTTCTGAAACGATTTATTACAGAGTGAATCATGACCTTGGCACTATAGATATTATGGGAATTTTGGGGAGGCAAGATTTTAGATGAAAATGTCAGCCAAAATACCAATAGCCATCGTTTTGATCATCTTAGGTTTTCTGTATGGCTTCTTTTATTTTGATATATTAGATGGTTTCTCTTTTGTAACAGATTTTCTATCAAGATATGGGGTGACTGGTATTTTAGAGTTACTTATACTCGTTATTGTGATCCACGCGCTTGTTGTGATTCCCATAATGCTATTTGGGGTAAGGCATCTTGGGAAATCAGAGCTTAATACATTCTTGATCGTTTTTTTGGGATTGCCTTGTATGATTGCGGCAATTTTCAAAACAATCAACTCTGGAGATAATGATGGTTTTTTTATCTGGATACCATTCTTCGGAATAACAAGTCTGGTGACTTATTTGGTCTCTATTCCCTTCAAAAAACACCTTCCTAAAAAGAAGGATAATAATTGAAGTTTTGGATAAATCATCTTGATTATCCGAAGACTCTTAAACTACCGCAAATCCTCAGGAATCTCACACACCGGAATCGCCACCATCTTATGTTTATTCGCATTATGAAACCTGCGGTAAATTCTAAGCACTTCTTTTTCACGATCCGACAGCACGCTTTCGTCTCCGGTAAATTCCATCGCCCATTCCAGTTCATCGTAAGTGGCCCCAATCTGGTCTTCATCTGTTCGGCCATCATCCCACAAACCATCTGTAGGTCTCGCCTGAAGAATGTCATCTATGACTCCCAATTCCCCGGCGATCGCATACACTTCAGATTTCATCAAATCGGCAATTGGACTCAAATCCACGCCACCATCTCCATACTTGGTATAGAAGCCAACGCCAAAGTCTTCTACTTTGTTACCTGTTCCTGCTACCAGTAAATTATTCGCCTGACCAATGGCATACAAAGTGGTCATGCGCAGCCGTGCTCTGGTATTGGCCATCGCTAAAAAGTTGTCGTTAGTTTTGTCGTCAAATGCTGCTGACATGGTGTCAAAGGTGCTTGTCAACTCAATGGTTTGATGGTGTACATCATTAAAATTGTCTTTCAACCAGGCAATGTGCTTGTCTGCTCTACTCACTTCATCACTTTTCTGGTGAATGGGCATGCTCAAACAAATCAATTTCTTGCCGGTCATGGCGCATAGGGTAGATGTCAATGCAGAATCTATGCCGCCCGAAATACCTATGATAAAACCGTCCATTCCTGCCTTATCGGCATACGATTTAAGCCAATCACTGATGTAGTTTGCAACTTCTTGGTGCTTCATTTAAGTATCTTGATTAAATAATAAAAAAATCCCCTGACTATTTGCTAATCAGGGGATAAAAATTTATGTTTTCAATTACTTGTTAGAACAATACCCCAATTCTCAAAGAGATGTTGTATGGTAAGAATTTCTGTTCGTCATAAGACTTGTACTTTCCACTTGTGTTGGATGGTGAAAAAGAAGCACTTGCATCAATTAAATGCTCTGATCTTTTGTTTACCGCATTGGTAACTCCCCAGTTAAAGTCCAGTCCACCGACTAACCAGGTAGTTCCTGAAACGTTGTATTCAACACCTGCTCCAAAGTTAATTTGAGACCTGATCAAAGCCATTTCGCTATCAATGTTCAAATCATCTAAATTAGGTGTGTTAGTACTTGATAAGCTTACACCGGTGTCATCCGCTCTACCTTTCGTTTTAATTCCAATGTTGGTTCCGAATTGGAAGAAATATTTCATCATACCAATCTCTTTTGTCTTCATCTTAAAGATCAACGGAATAGTGACGTAATTAGCTCTGAATTTTCTTGACTCAAGTCTAATGTATTCTGATGTTTGTGTGGTATCAATAGATGTCACGTCTCCATTGTCAGAATCATAAGTCACAATCTTGTTGTCATCCAAAAAATAACCAATCGAATCACTTGGATTCTCCAGGTATTTGATGTTCCCACCGTCAAAATCAAACCCGATTCCGGTGCTTAACCAAAACTTTTCTGCCAGTTTGAATTCGGTCATCAAACCTAAACCAAAAGAACCTTTCATACCATTGTTCTCAAATGCCTTGGCATCATCAGGTCTCAACCAGCTTAAGGCAGGGTTAATTCTAAATCCAGCGTGGAAAGATTTGTCGTCTTGTGCATAAGTGTTACCAATGAACATTCCAGCAAATACGACAAGAAGTAACTTTTTCATAATTTTGAGCTTATTATTAATGACGCAATATTACGATATTTTTTGTGAAACAATCGACGAAAATAGCTGGATTAACGATTATCTTCCTCAGTCTGCTGAGTTCATGTGGTGAAGAGAAAAAAGAAGATCCATTGGATGTGGATGTTTCTGATGTTAAAGTATCCATAGAATATAGTCGTCTGGACCAGGATTTGGTTCAGGCAGATACCAATCAACTGGATGTGTTTAATCAAAAAATGTTAGAAACACATCAAATGGCATGGGTGCATTACGCCGGTGGAATTTTGAGACAGGGAGACCCGAGAGACCCCATGTTTTCTGATAATTTAAAACGTTTCTTCTCACTCCCCTTTGTCAATGCTACTTTGGATGCTGTTGATTCTGTGTTTCATGATGTGTCAGACATTAATAAAGACCTTGAGGATGGTTTCAAACACCTAAAGTATTATTACAAAGATGCCTTGATCCCAAAGGTGTATTACACCAACAATTTCTTTAATTACTACTCGAATCCGGTTATTGCAGTGGATTCTTCATTGATAGTTGGTCTTGATTTTTATCTGGGGCAGGATCATTGGCTTGTGAAAACATTGCCATTAACGGAACATCCGCAGTATATCAGAGATGAGATGAGTCCCGAGTTCATCACAATCAACGCTATGAAAGCATGGTTTCAACACAAATACTTACCCGAACCTAAACATGAAGATTTTTTGAGCGCATTGATTTATCATGGAAAATTAATGTATGCTTTGGATGCGCTAACGCCAGATGTGCCTGATCATGTTAAATTGAAGTACTCTAAATCCGAAATGGAATGGTGTGTTGGTAATGAGAATAGAATTTGGCTCACCTTGGTTGACAGAGACCTCATTCATAATACCAATCAAAAGCAAATCAACGACTATTTCAGGAAGGGACCGTTTACACCATCATTAAAAGGAAATGATACCCCGGATAGAATAGGTGTTTTTATGGGGTGGAGCATAGTTAAAGATTATATGGCAGAGCATTCGGACAAAACTTTGGTAGATTTG
>JAUILH010000104.1 GCA_030433115.1 Bacteroidia bacterium
ATTAATCCGCGTAACAATGACTCATAAAAATGCAGGCACAGCGAGTACTCTTTCAGCTTGACACCCCCATGGCGCTCTGCCGCCGCGTTAACGGTTTAAAAAAGGGAACAACCCTTTCCTGCACACCGCGCCTTACCGCCAAAAAACACGGTAGCATTGCACAGGACCATATCAAGTTGAAAGAGTAAGTCCCCGCCTGTGCCATTGTGTCAATTTAAAAGAGTAAAAACAAATGAAAAAGTTATTATCGTGCTTTCTGTTTGGTAGTTTGTTTCTGTTATTTCCGCTCCAATCATTCTCGGAAAGATATCACGGCGAGCTCTGCTGGCAGGTTTTCAGCAACGAGCAGGAAACCTTGTGGAAATATAAATTCGGCGTTTACGAAAAAGAAGGCGGTCTGAAATATGACATCATATTGGGTCCTGCAGCCAACATCAACCATATCAAATTGTTCTACAATGGCGCGGATAAGATTGTGTCTAACGATAAAGGACTAGAGATTCATACCCCTTTAAAGGTTCTTAAAGAAGAAATCCCATTGGCTTATATTGAAGGCGCTCCAGAGAATAAAGTGACTGTTGACTACAAAGTAAAAAACAGCCGCATTCAATTTGTGACGGATGCCGATTATGCCAACTCCCTCACTATCGATCCAACCATTTCGTGGTGCACCTTCTTCGAACGATCAAGTGGCGGAAGCAACACCATTAACTACGATTACATTGAAACTGACGCAACTGGCAACCTCTTCTTTGTTGCCACAATGACCTCAGGAGACTACCCTATTGTAAACCCTGGTGGAGGTGCCCATAACCAAAGCTATGGCAGTGGTCAGGACATGTATATAGCCAAATTCGATCCCAACAGAGCGTTGGTTTGGGCAACTTACCTTGGAGGCTCAAGTGGTGATGCAGCCTATGGAACCGACCCAATGGCTATTCATGGAAACACATTACACCTGGTTGGACAGGGCAGTACAGGGTTCCCTTTCACCAATGGTGGTGGTTATTATCAAACTTCTGACGGACCCGATTTCTACGCGAGAATCAATAAAAACACAGGAGTTATTGAACACTGTACCTACATCACCGGTCATAGCATCAACCACCCATCTGTTGATGTAAGCAGTACAGGACAGGTTCTTATTGGTTTTCATACTTACAGTTGGGCAACACCACCGATTGTTACCAGAGCAGGGGCATACAACCAAGCCACGAATGGTGGATTCACAGATCTTTATTTCATGATGTTAAACTCTTCGTACAACCAAATTTGGGGTACTTTTCTAGGTGGATTAGGAACCATTGATGGACTGCATTTTACCTTTGACAATAATGATAACATCTTCTTTGTGGCAGATGCCAGCTTTGCTTCAAACGGAACTGCCAGCGAGCACATGGTAAACCCAGGTGGTGGCGCCTATTTTCAAACAACGGCGGTTTCTGAAGATATGATGATCGGAAAATTCAATACCAGCGGTGCCCTGGTTTGGAATACACTCTACGGTGGCAATGCATATGATGGTATAGATAGTAGAATGGGCAATGGGAGTAAAATCAGCATACACCCCACCACCAATGAAGTCATTATTACAGGTGGAACCAATAGTGACAATCTTCCATTAGTTAACCTACCAGGAGCATACAACATATCAGCACCTACCGATACGGATCCAAGCGGTGGAAGTTTCTGGGATTTCAATAGTGTGATTCTGAAATTCTCTAACAACGGTGTTCTGAATTGGGCGACTTACTGGGGAGACAATTCGGGTGGAGACCTCCTGTATGGAAGCGAGTTTTTGGATTGCGATAAACGTATGTTCTTCGCCAGGTCAACCGCTATGACAGGCATTAGTGTACCAGGACGCCTTGATAACCCAAGTGGAAGCCAAGCATTCCTGTGGGAAGTCGACATTAATAACTACTCTCCGGATTGGTCTTCTTACCTGGGCAATAACACTCAAGTTCCACACTTGGCATATGCAATGGGAACGAACCGACTTTTTGTTGGATTACAAACCTATGACGCCACTCTGCCAGTTACCAACCCCGGAGGAGGCGCCTATTATGATGGCACAAACGGAGCAACCAGTAATTCCAATTATTCCTTTTGGGAATTGAATGTGGTTCCCGGACCAACTCTAAGCAACACAACCATTTGTTCGGGGAGCACAGCTACACTCACTGCTGGTGGTGGAATTGGAGCTCCATACAATTGGTACACCAGTGCCTCAGGAGGTTCACCCATACATACTGGATCAAGCTTTACGACCCCTACATTAACCACAACAACAACCTACTATGTATCAGCCGGAAGTGGTATCTGTGTAAGCAACAGAATGCCTGTGACCGTCACAGTCACACCAGCACCAGACCCTTCATGGACCAACCCTGGTCCAGTTTGTGAAAATGGAGGAAACGTAAGTCTAAACCCACTTATCACCGGAACAACTGGCGGAACATGGAGTGGAACAGGTGTTTCTGGATCAACATTTAATCCAAGTGGACTATCCGGATCAATTAATGTTACCTATACCGTGGGAACTGTTCCTTGTCAGCAGACATCTACACAATCTATCACTGTCAATACGGTTTCCAGTGCTCCCACGAGCATCATCGTGACTCAACCTAGTCCTAACTGTGCAGGACTCAATGTCAATCTTGCAGTTTCAGGAGGCGGCCTTGGAACTGGTGCAAACTGGACTTGGTACGCTGGAGGATGTGGTTCCGGAGCTGCCATTGGAACTGGAACCTCCATTACAGTGGCTCCTACCAGTAACACCACTTATTATGTTCGTGCAGAAGGTCCATGTGGCAATACCACTTGTGTGAATGTTACAGTAAACGTAGTTGGAACTGGTTCTGAAGATGCATCATGGACTAGCCCTGGCACCATATGTGAAGCCGCAGGAAATATTAATTTGACACCACTCGTAACAGGGGATGCAGGAGGAACTTGGTCAGGAACTGGTGTATCAGGAAACACATTTAATCCAACAGGGCTCTCCGGATCAGTTAATGTGACCTATACGGTTGGGACTGCGCCCTGCACAGTAAGTGAGTCTCATGCTATCATTGTCACACCAGACGTTGATCCTATTTGGTCTCCAACAACTACAATCTGTGAAGCCAATGGAAGCGTAAACCTAAACACCATGTTGGGATCTGCTACAACTGGCGGAACCTGGTCTGGGACTGGTGTAAGCGGCACTACTTTCGATCCTTCCGGTCTTAGTGGAAACATTGCCATAACATACACTGTCGGCACTTCACCCTGTCAAGAAACTTCTACTCAAAACATTAATGTAAGCCCGGATGTTGATCCTACCTGGACAGATCCGTCTCCAGTTTGTGAATCAGGAGGCAACGTGAACTTGAATGGTTTGATAACTGGAACTCCAGGAGGAACCTGGTCAGGAACTGGCGTATCAGGAAACACATTTGACCCTTCAGGATTATCCGGATCCATTTCTATTACTTATACTGTTGGCTCCGGATCTTGTCAGGAAACATCCACTATCATGGTGACCATTACAGCTACTCCAAATCCTAACTGGACGAGCCCTGGAAGCATTTGTGAAGCAGCCGGAACGGTCAATTTGAATCCATTGATCACTGGAACAACTGGAGGAAGCTGGTCTGGCACAGGAGTAACTGGTGCTACTTTTGATCCAAGCGGACTCTCAGGATCGGTATCTGTCACTTATACAGTTGGCACAGGGGCTTGTCAACAAACCTCTACACAAGGAATCACTGTGACACCAGATGTGGATCCAAGCTGGTCAAATCCGGGCACAGTGTGCGATGGTTCAGGAACTGTCAACTTAAATAGCCTCATAACGGGAACTCCTGGAGGAACTTGGTCGGGAACAGGTGTGTCAGGAAACACATTTGATCCGAGCGGACTGAACGGGCAAACCATTTCCATAACTTACACAGTTGGAAGCTCTCCATGCGACGAAACTTCCACCCAAAGCATCAATGTGCAAAGCGCTGTATCAGCCACCTGGACTAATCCAGGAACAATTTGTGGAGGCGCAGGGCAAATCGATCTAAGTACCTACATTACAGGAAGCACCGGTGGAACTTTTTCAGGTTCAGGTGTCACAGGAAATATGCTTGATCCATCTGCCCTAAGCGGAAACGTAACCATTACCTACAGTGTCGGATCTGGTGTTTGTTCTGATATGCAAGCAC
The DNA here is from genome assembly GCA_030433115.1 of Bacteroidia bacterium. Classification (GTDB taxonomy): domain Bacteria; phylum Bacteroidota; class Bacteroidia; order Flavobacteriales_D; family JAUILH01; genus JAUILH01. The sequence continues at coordinate 4,197 of JAUILH010000104.1, forward strand.
AAACCATCAACGTCATCCCAGATGTTGATCCAACATGGACAAACCCAAGCCCTGTTTGCATCAGTTCTGGTGCAATTGATCTTAACACCTTTGTTACCGGAACAAGTGGCGGTATGTGGAGCGGAACGGGTGTAAGCGGTTCAAATTTTGATCCTGCAGGACTCGCTGGACAAACTATATTGATCACATATTTAGTTGGAACAGCCCCTTGTCAGGAACAAAGTGTGCTTAGCGTAAATGTCACAAATACTGTGAGTGCAGCATGGACAGCCCCTGCAACGGTTTGCGAAAGTGACGCTATTGTGGACCTCACAACATTAATCACTGGGGATGCCGGAGGTGTTTGGACAGGAACAGGTGTGAGCGGAAACAACTTTGACCCTAGCGGACTGAGTGGAAATATTAACATTACTTACACCGTTGGAACGGCACCTTGTCAGGACATGCAAACCTCTTCAATCAATGTACTTTCTGCGCCAATTGCACCAACGGTGAGCTCGATCAGCGACACAATTTGCGAAGGAGACACCACGAGCATTGTAGCGTCAGGATCTGGTACAGGTATTACTTATAACGTATATGATGCCTTAACGGGAGGAACCAATCTGGGAACAACCCCGCTAGTAGTGTCTCCATCCACAACCACAAGCTACTACGTGGAAGCCGTCAACTCTAATAACTGTGCCAATATCGGAGGTCGAATTGCGGTGACTATTGTAGTGGAAGCGCTGCCGATTGCAGATGCCGGCATCAACCAAACTGTTTGCCCTGGCGACAATGTCAATCTATTAGCAAGTGGCGGAATTGCTTACAGTTGGGATCATGGCGACATGACTGCTGCTAGCACAATCACAGCAACCAACACACAACACTATTACGTAACGGTGAGTAATGCCAATTGCAGTGCCCGGGACAGCGTATTAATCACCGTAAATAATCCGGGCTCGGTTTCAGCCGTGGATGATTATGCCAATGGCGCTTCAGGAAACCTGATTTCTGTCAATGTAAGTACAAATGATTCTGGAGACCCCAACTCTGTGAGTATTCTTAATGGTCCATTTAACGGATCTGCGACCGCAAATGCAGGCATTATCGACTATACATCCAATACAGGATTTACCGGAATGGACAGCATCAGTTATCAAATATGTGATGCCTTCTGTTCGAGTATTTGTGATACCGCAACACTTTACATTAGTGTGGAAGAAGACATTGACATCACTGTTCCGACTGGCTTTACACCAAATGGAGATGGGATCAATGAAACATTGGTGATTCATGGACTTTCACAATACCCTGACCACACTTTATTGATCTACAATAGATGGGGAGACTTAGTGTTCTCTGCAGAACCTTACAACAATGACTGGAATGGACAGAGTGAAAAAGCGCTGTATGGAGAAAGAGTTGTTGATGGCACCTATTTCTATGTATTAACTTATGAAACCTCCAATAACGAAACGGTTAAACTGAACGGTTACGTTGAAGTTAAATCCAAATAAACGAGACTATGAAACATTTGATTACAATTTGCTTATTGACAGTTCTATCTGTCACAACAAAAGCACAAAACCAGTTTCACATATCGCAATATATGCTTCACCAGGCATTTATGAACCCTGCCGCCATCGGGAGCTACGGAAACCTCAATGGTGCAGCATTTTACAAAAATCAGTGGACCGGATTTGAGGGCGCACCTACTTTTCAGGGCTTCAACATCAGTAGTCCAATAAAAGGGTCTGCGAATCACCTTGGTTTTACATTTGTTAATGACCGTATTGGCATCAACACCAACATGGATATTTCAGGTATTTATGCCTACAAGATCAAAACTTCTCAGAAATCGAGATTGGTATTTAGCCTGGCAGCATCTGCCCGACTCATACAGAGCAGGTACTCTGAATTGGAGACGGATATTGCTAACGACCCTTTGTTTCAGCAGAATTCTCCAATGGTGCTTCAGCCAAACTTTAAATTCGGTAGTTATTTCTACACTAAAAAATTCTACTTTGGATTGGCTGTTCCCAATTTACTAAAGAATTCGTTGGCATATGACGGCAGTTATCAGGGCAATACCGAATTCGATTTTAACGACATGCATTTCTATGTACACTCCGGTTACACTTTTGACCTCTCCGACCAGGTCACATTAGCACCTTCAGTCATGATCAAGCAAGTTTCTGGAGCCCCTACACAAATGGACATCAACGTACACGCTGTTTTCAAGAAAAAATTTGGGATAGGCGCCAGCTTCAGAAGTAGTAAAGAAATTGCGGCTATGCTGAATTATCAGATCGCCAAATCCTTCAAGTTGGCATATGCATATGACTTCACTTTTTCAGAATTGAGTAACTACTCCGCTGGCAGTCACGAAATCATGCTTCTCTTTAATATGGTTGAGAAAAAAGGACGTCCGGCAATTGAAGCCCCAAGATATTAATAGAACTACTGATACATGAGATTACTTACCATCCTGTTTTTGCTCACGACTTTATTGGGGAGCGCTCAAAGAGAACATCTACAAAAGGCTGACAACTTCTACCAAACCAAACAATACCATGAAGCAATCGCTGAATATAAATTGGCTTTGTCTGAAGATTTTGTTGTAAACAAGTTCTATGTCTCTCAGCAAATTGCAAAAACCTACATGCACTTATTTGACTATGAAAATGCTGCAGTAGCTTATGAGAACTTAATGAAGATGCCCCAGGAAAACTCGGCTGAAAACATATACGAATACGGCCAGATCCTTCGAAATCTTGAAAAATATAATGAGGCAGCCAGCATCTTCAAGCAATATGCAGAAAAAAGCGGTAAGACTGATTTGCTGCCACTTTTGGAAATGCAATGTGCCTGGCCACAACAGTACAAAAATGACCAACAGAATTTATTCGAGTTAGCTAAAACCAACATAGAAACCGGTGGCAGGAGCTTTGGAGTTGCCTTTTCGGAAGGCGGACTCATCATTTCCAGTCCGCAAGCTCAGGATTTTGACATTCATACGGTCTATTACGATTTGGCTACGACCAACACAAAAGACTCTGTGAATTTCGATCCACCTACCATGATATCTAGCACAATCAATCATCTTTATTACGAAGGGACTCCTTCTATTAGTTCGGATGGAAAAACTTTGTATTATGCTGCCAATGCCAGTGTTGCAAAAAAAATAAAGAATAAGAAGAAAAAAGAGGATCACCTGAGAGAAGATGGTTTGAATGTTTTGAAGATTTTTGTCGCTCATAAAGTTGACGGTAAATGGACTAGCCCCGTTGAATTGAACATCAACAGTGACGATTACAATTCAGCGTTCCCACACATTTCCAAGGATGGAAAACAATTATTCTTCGCTTCAGACAGACCTGGAACATTTGGTCTAATGGACATCTATGTGTCAAACAAAATCAATGATTCAACCTGGACTGAACCTAAAAACCTTGGAGCAGATGTTAACTCATTTGAAAACGACATGTACCCTTACTTGATGGATGACGAACTATATTTTTCTTCCAAAGGCCATGAAGGATTCGGAGGGTCTGATATATACAAAGTAGATTACGTCAATAAAGTGCCTTCAAATAGAAGAAATCTTGGTGCCAGCATCAACTCATCCAAAGACGACTTTGCCCTTATTCTCAGAGGCAATAGTGGTTATCTGTCGAGCAACCGAGATGGGCTTCACGGATATGACCACATTTACTATGTCAAGAATGCAAATGACCATGGGTTACTTGCAATGGATACTTTAAGGGGAGAAATTATAGATCAAGACACCAAAAAATCGGTGAAAGATGTCGTGGTACAACTCTATGAAGAACAACCCGACGGCAGTTATAAGCTCATTGAATCTCAGACTACAGGAGAAGATGGAAAATGGGAGTTTATTGTAAGACCCGACAAAAACTACCGCGTCAATTTTATCCATCCTGACTATGAAGATCATGAGGTGAAAATTCCAGTTAATGACGGACAATCGCCTTCAAATCGCGACAAAATTTTATCTCAGCTGAATCCATTAAAGCTCCGAAAAAAGAGCACTGAAAAAGACCGATTACACGGTGAGATCATCAACAAAATAACCAATGAGGCCATTCCTGATGTGGAAGTAGAACTTTATGAAAAACAGGATAACGGTAATTTCGTTTTGGTAGATCAAATGATAACCAAAGAAGATGGAAAATGGGAGTTTTGGGTGGACAAAGACAAAGAATATCAAGTCAAATTCAACAAAAAACAATTTGATCAAAATGTCGTTGACATTCCTGCAAACGATGGAAGAACACCTTCAAACAGATCAAAAATACTGTCTGCTTTGAACCCATTCGCGCTTAACCCCGAAGGAAAAAAAGACAATGTAATTACCATCAATAATTTATACTTTGATTTCAATCAGGTGTCTGTTCAAACCAAATCAATGCCCATTCTAAAGAACCTGTTGAGCTATCTGAAGGACAATCCTGAAACCAAGATCGAGCTGGGCGCACACACAGATGCAGTTGGACCGGCAGACTACAACATGAAACTCTCTCAAAAAAGAGCCAACTTTTGCCGAAATTACCTGGTCAACAACGGCATCTCAAAATCGAGAATTAGAGCACAGGGATACGGTGAAAGCAAAATCTTAAACGGTTGTGAAAACTGGAATGATTGCTCGGAGGCAGAGAATGAAATCAACCGTAGAGTAGAGGTTAAATTCCTCTAAACGTAACCTTATCAATACATATCTCGTAGATGAGCCCTTGTAAAGCTGCTTGCTATGTTAAAAACTTTCGCGTGTTTAGCCACTTTAATGTTGGCAACAATTAGTTTCTCACAAGTAACCGGGTTTGAAAAGAACCTTGGTCAAATTGCTAACGAGAAGGGAGAAGTCCAATCAGACGTACAATTCAAAGCCAGAGTTGGCAATGCGCACGTCTATTTCTATGATGATCACATCTCCTATTATTTTAAGAAAAAATCAGATCTTAAGCACTTAAAAGGATTGGATATTGAATCCATGTCTTATGCTGAAATTGACCGCATGTATGGACAGGATACTACCTGGTTTTATAGGCTGGATCTTGAGTTCGTTGGCGGAAAAGCCAATAGAATTGATGGATCTGATCAGCTCAAGCATCATGCAAACTATTTCTTGAGCCATTGCCCCAACGGAATTTCAGATGTACCATTTTATCAGGAACTTGTCTATCACAATGTTTACAACAATGTTGACTACCGATTTCAAATTAATTCTGATGGACTGAAGTACGACATTCATGCCAAAAAGAACGCAGACCTCAATCAAATTAAATTCAGATACAATGGACACAAAGGGTTAAAGCTCGAAAACAACCAACTTTTAATGAAGTCTCCATTTGGAGATATGGTGGAAGAACTCCCTGCCAGTTATGTGTTGAGCAGTGATGCTTCTCCATTTATGATAAACTCCAAAAATTCAATGGATTCAGAAAATGAACCCATAAAAATTGAATATCAATTATCTGACGATGGGGTCATCTCTTTCTTTTCAGAAGAAGACATTAATTCCGCCATCCTGATCGACCCAAAGTTGATTTGGTCCTCTTATTATATTTATGAAGATGCCTCATTTGGGCAAGAAATGGATGCTGCAGCCGGACAGGTGGTTAACGTTAGTACAACTGCAGACAATGTTATGCCAACCCTGGACCCCGGCGGATCAGCCTACTTTCAAGGATCTCCTAATCAGCCTTCTGGAATGGATCCGGACTTAAGAATATTGCAATTTACTGAAGCCGGTGCATTGCAATGGGCAACCTACTACGGTGGCGAATTGATTGAATATGCAAGAGGTGGCGTTGAGATCAATCCTGCCAATGGAGATATTTTTATTGCTGCGGCGAGTAACAGTTTGTCATTTCCAACACAAGATATGGGTGGAGGTGCCTGGTTCGAGAACACCAATGTTACTGGAGAGCAACAAATCGTACTTCTGAGGTTCAATAGTTCCGGTGTTAGACAATGGTCCACTTACTTCAATGCCAATCTAGCAGCCAGTGCTTTTGATGTTGCCCTATCCGCAACAGGAGAGCTTTATGTGGTGGGAGATAATGGATCTGGTGGTTTTATCCCAACACAAACTCAGGTGGGCGCGTATAACCAATCTACTCAATCACCCAACGACCCAGTGGATTCGGACGGAATCATCCTTTCTTTTGACCCAAATGGTGTATTCCAATGGGGAACTTACTTTGGCAATGATGATGTGGGAATACCCATCAACGAGTCTTTCAAAAAAGTAGAAATTACACCAAATGGTAAGATTTATATTGCTGGTACGGTAGATGGCGCTGGCGGAACAACGATCTTACAAGATGCCGGTGGATTCTATGACGCTGGTCAACATGGTGGATTAGATTTAATGATGGTGCGGTTTGGGTCAACAGGAACTTTAGAATGGTCTTCTTACATGGGAGGGTCAGGTAATGAATCCAATGTTTACGGACTCTCGGCAGATGATGACAACAACATTTATGTATCTGCAGTGTCTGGTTCAGCTGCCTTCCCTACTATGGATCCGGGGAATGGTGCTTATTTCAACAATACTTTGAGTGGCATTCAATCAGCAACTCTCACTAAGTTTAATGACAATACCGACATGATTTGGTCGACCTACATTGGCTCTTCCAATATCGAATTCAACAGTCCTATGGAAGTATCTGAGAACAACAAGGTTTATTTTGCTTGTTACAGTGATGGCAACTCCGGACTCCCTGTTGTTAGCAAATTGAATTCGTACAACCAGGCCACTGGAACTGGAACGAATAATGGATTCATTGCACAATTTGACACCTCTGGCGTTCAGGAATGGGGTACTTATATCAGTTCTAACGGGAGCACCAAACTCAGAACAGTGGCAGCATACGATGGAACTTGTGGAGACCAGGTCTATTTTGGAGGTGAACAAAGTGATGATTTATATCCGGTTTTAAATCCAGGTGGAGCCTACGTTCAGAATTACCCAGGTTCTGGAACCAATCTATTTACCATATCTCAATTTAATGACAACCTTCAGGACCCAAGCTGGACTCAACCGTCTGGAGTATGTGAAAACTCACCGGCAGTAAGTTTAAATACTTTCTTAACCGGAGATGCCGGTGGAACCTGGACTGGTAATGGTGTGAGCGGAGGTGTATTCGATCCATCTGGGATTTCAGACAGTGCCTTAGTTACCTACACGCTTGGCACAGGACAGTGTATTGACTCTCTTCAACAAACAATTTACATTGATTCCGTATCTACCGTTCCTTTGAACATTACAGCTTCAGTGTCAGATATTTGTCCAGGACAAAATACAACATTAACGGTAAACGGCGGGGCGCTTGGAACAGGTGCAGATTGGTTCTGGTACTCAGGAACATGCGGCAATAACCCTGAAGGCAACGGAGCGAGTATTATTGTATCTCCTGCCACCACCACTACGTATTATGTAAGAGGAGAAGGCACTTGTGGCATGACTTCTTGTGTAGCTGTTACAATCACGGTAAAAACCCTGTCGAATGCAGCTACGAGCATTAGCAACTTCCTTGACCCCGTATGTATCGGTGACAGCACCTACCTGGCCCCTGTTGGAGGCTCTTTAGGTACAAATGCCGACTGGCATTACTATGAAGGATCATGTGGAGGTACATTATTAGGAACGGGAGACAGCCTGGCAGTTCACCCAACAGGTACAACCGACTATTATGTTCAAGCAATTGGTGATTGTAACTCTACTGTGTGTCAAATGATCACAGTAAACACAGCCAATCCATCAACCGACCCAACAGGTATTTCTGCAGTCGACACCGTAATTTGTGCGGGAGGCTTTACAACGTTGAGCATCATTGGTGGCTCTTTGGGCACTTCTGCGAACTGGGAGTGGTACACCGGAACATGTGGAGGTACACCAGTCGGAAGTGGAACCACACTGATTGCCAGTCCTGCAACCACCACCACTTATTTTGCAAGAGCTGAGGGATACTGCGGAAACACATTGTGTGCTCAATTAACCATTGAAGTGCACAGCCCTTCAACAGACCCTGTTTCTATCAGCGCCGTCACAAACCCTATCTGTGATGGAGACAGCACAGTTTTAACAGTAAACGGTGGAACACTTGGTGCAGGTGCTGAGTGGATTTGGTATACCGGAGGATGTGGCTCTACACCGATTGACACAGGTGTGTCTATCACAGTAAATCCTACGGCCGCTACGACATACTTTGTGAGAGCTGAGAATATTTGTAACACCACAGCTTGTTCGCAAATAACCATCAACGTAACACCTGCAGGGGATGCCTCATGGAATTCTCCGGGAACGATCTGCGAATCTTTAGGTCCAATTGATATGGATCAATTCATCACAGGAAATACTGGTGGCTCTTGGTTCGGAACCAATATTGCCGGTTCCTTCTTTAATCCTGCTGGATTAACCGGACAATCTGTTACCTTAAGTTACACCCAGGGAACGGGAGCTTGTAAGGATACTGTGAGCTTTGTCATTAACATTGCAGCCACGGTAAGCGCAAGTTGGTCGAATCCAGGAAACATTTGTGAAACCAATGGACTTGTGGACATGACCCAATATATTACAGGTTCAACAGGAGGCTCATGGTCTGGAACCGGAATCACTGGAAACATGTTCGATCCAAATGGTTTAACCGGACCTGTTTCTATCACATATACCGTAGGTGTTGCTCCTTCATGTGTAGATCAAAGTACATTGAACGTCACGGTCATTACTGGTCCTCCGGCACCAACTGCCAGTGCGACAAATTCTACCATTTGTGAAGGCGACACGACTACCCTATCAGCAACCGGATCGGGTGCAACTGTAGATTACCATGTATATGATGCAGCAACAGGTGGAACCTTGCTTGGAGATACAGATTTAGATGTGAACCCAAGTACAACGACTACTTACTACATTCAAGGTGAAGATCATAATGGTTGTTTTCATGATGGGGCTTTGATTCCGATCACTATTACAGTAACTCCCGCACCTCTTGCAGATGCTGGTGCTGATGAAACAATTTGTGAAGGATCTTCTGTGACCCTAACAGCTTCCGGAGGAACAGATTACCTCTGGAACAATGGTGAAACTACCGCTTCCATCACAGTAAGTCCTGCCAATGACTCCATTTACTCGGTAGTTGTAACAGATAATGGAACGGGCTGTTCTGCTACCGACAATCTTCTTGTGACAGTGATCAACTTTACGGATATCACTGCAGATGATGATGCCGCAACGGTTGGTGTTGGTGTCGCTGAAACCATCAATATCATGACCAATGATGTCAATGGTGATCCGGCAACACTTGCCACTTTGAGTGGACCGAGCAATGGTTCTGTTTCATATTCTGGCTCTGACATGATCTACACCTCCAATCCAGACTTTGTTGGATATGATACGGTGGTTTACACGGTATGTCATCCTGCTTGCGCCAATATTTGCGACACGGCCATGGTCAGAATATTTGTAACATCCGGGCTAGAGGCTCAAGCGCCAACAGGATTCTCTCCAAACGGCGATGGCATCAATGATGCGTTTGTGGTTCTTGGACTTGAAAACTATCCTGAAGCTGAATTAACTGTATTCAACAGATGGGGAGAAATGGTTTATCAGTCTATGAATTATGCCAATGATTGGATGGGAGAAAGTAACGGTCCAAGAACACTGGCCGGAGATCAAGTTCCGGACGGCACCTACTTCTTTGTGCTCAAACTTGGAGATCAATTCGACACTATTAATGGACATGTAGAAGTAAAAAGACAATAATCATGAAAAAGATTTACGCACACAGAAATTTAGCTTTAGCAGTGAGTAAAAAGTTCGGCTTACTTCTATTAGCAATTGGTTTTGGAACTCAGGCATCTGCCCAACATCAGATTCACCAGAGTCAATACATGCATCACCAGGCTTTCATTAATCCGGCCTCCATTGTGAGTTTCAACTCATTAAATGCTGCCATGTACTACAAAAATCAGTGGACTGGTTTTACTGGCGCTCCTACCATGCAGGGGATTAGCATTGGCAAACCTCTTAAGGGATACAATGCCGCCTGGGGGGCGCAAATATTTCACGACAAAATTGGTGTCAATAACTTTTGGCAAATCGGTGGCACCTATGCCTATAAGGTAAGATTACAGAATAATACTAAGTTGGGATTTGGTTTATCACCTTACCTCAACATGCAGCAAAGTGATTTTGCAGAAGTTCAAACCACGGTTGCCAACGATCCGGTTTTTGCCGCCAGTACCAAAACTACCGTGATGCCAAATTTCCGTTTTGGAACTTATCTGTACAACGACAACTTCTACCTTGGATTAGCCATTCCTAATCTCCTGCAAAATCAAGTTATACTAAATGGAGATCCGAAGGGAGAGACTTCTTTTAACGCCTCAGATATGCACCTATTTGTGCATGCTGGATATAACTTAGAGCTAGGTTATGAAGCCATGTTCACACCATCTGTTTTGGTGAAGCATGTAGCTGGCTCACCAGTTCAGTTTGACATTAACCTGAATGCCAAATTTTTGGACAAAGTCGGAGTTGGCTTGACTTACCGCTCTAGTCAGGAGATGGTCATCATGGCTGGTTATGACATCAATGAAGAGTTCATGGTTGGCTATTCATATGACATAGGATTCTCCGATTTATCATTGTTCAATAGTGGTTCTCACGAAATCATGGTCCGCTATAAAATCAGAACGTCATATAGAGATGACAATCCCGTCAAGGACGTTGATGGAGGTGATGATGACGGTGGTTCCGGAGGGGGTAAAATAGACCTTTAAAAGCTGTTATTTTTTATCAGAATTCCCTATATTTGAGTGCTTAACATTCGGAAAACAGCGCTTTTGCTTACACCCACGTCCGAAAAAACTCGCTCACATGAGACATTACCTACTGCTCGCATTTTTGTGCACTGCATTATTTTCTGCGGATGGATTCTCTCAACAAGAACGTCCT
>JAUILH010000105.1 GCA_030433115.1 Bacteroidia bacterium
TGATCAATGTTGCCATTATCGAGTCTAACCAGAATAAGTACCACACTGCACTTACTCGCTATAATCAGATTTTAAATTTGGTCGACAGCATTGGATACGAAGGTTTGTATGCTTCCATTTATTCGAATAGAGGCAAAATTCATTACAAACTCAAAAAATTCGAGTCTACACTTAAAGATTTGGAAAAAGCACAGATGTACTTGCAGTCTTCGAAGGATATTTCTCCAAAAATGACCCTCCAGGTTCTTTTAGCAAATACACTGCTTTATTTGGAAAAATACGGTGAGGCGCTAGAGGCTGCAAAGTTGGGGCTGGAGCTTGATGAAATCCAGTCCTATCCTGAGAGGCGGATGCATTTGTATGAAAGCATATCCCATGTTTATTATGCCCTGGAAAAAATAGATAGCGCCGACCACTATAACGACAGATATCAAGAACTAAGAGACAGTTTGTTTAACATTGAAACGCAGTCTAAAGTAGAGGAGGTTCGTGCAAAGTATCAAATTGCGGAAAAAGACAAAGCTTATTCTGAGTTACAACTTGCTGAATCTAATCAGCGAAATTTGGCAATAAGTCGATCAAAACTTGCAGCGGAAAAAGAAGCAGAGAGAAATTTGTTCATTGCTCTGGCAGCCATATCTATTCTCATAGGTGCTGCCTTGTTTTATCGGAATAGAATTAAACAAAACAAAGAACAGATTCTGAAGGCTAAAATAGATCTAAATGAAGAACTCCTGGCCCAAAAGGAAGCAATGATATCCGAGATTCATCATCGCGTAAAAAACAATCTACAGTTGGTGGCAAGCATGCTGGCGCTTCAGGCAAGAAAGGTGACTGATAAACAGTCTAAAGCATTGTTTGAAGCCAGTCAGTCAAGATTGGAATCCATGTCGCTCATTCATCAAAACCTTTATGGAAAGTCGGACTATGAAAAAGTCAATATACTGAGTTATTCAAGAGAGTTGTGTGATCAAATTCTCACGAATTATGCCCCAAATTTATCCATCAACATACAATATGATATTGAAGATATGACTTTGCATATTGATACTGTAGTTCCTCTGGGGCTTATTCTAAATGAGTTATTGACCAATAGCATCAAGTATGCTTTTGATGAGCAAAAAAATGCGCAAATCGCACTTATTATTCGGGAGGAAAGTGATACCTTGATAATGCGGTATTCTGACAATGGAAAAGGAATGCAAGAGGAACGTATGGGATTCGGAACACAACTGATAAAGTCTCTTGCCAGACAATTGAAGTCGGAACTCATTGAACCAGAGTCGAATGGATACGCCCTTGAGCTAAGAATCCGTAAATATGAAAGAATAGAATGAACCAGCGTGTATTAATAGTGGAAGATGAAGCACTTATTGCCGATCATTTGGCAGCAGAACTCACTGATTTGTTGTATGAAATTAGTGGAATTGTTGATAGTGCAGATCAGGTGTTTGATCATTTATCGACACATGAGGTAGAACTGGTACTTCTGGATATTCACCTTGGCGGACATATGGATGGCGTGGATATTGCCAACGTGATTAACTCCAAATTTAACAGTGCCATTGTCTTTGTGACCTCTAATTCGGATTCCCGAACATTGGAACGTGTAAAACATACTGAACCAGCCGGATTTATTACTAAACCATTTAAACGCGAGCAACTGGAAAGCACACTTGCATTGGCAATAGGATCAGTAAAGAAACAGAATAAACATCATGAGGATGCCTTTTTCCTTAAAGAGAAACATGCTTTAATCAAGGTTAATTATCAGGACGTTTTGTACGCAGAAGCCAATGACAACTATTGCTTTTTGTATACTAAGGATAGTCGGTTTTTATTGAGTCAAACACTTAAATCAGTAGAGTTAAAATTGAGTTCGAGCGGCTTTGCCCGTTGTCATAGGTCTTATGTAGTAAACCTGATCGCCATAAATAAAATTGAACCCAGAGCCATTTTTATTGGCGACAATGAAATTCCTCTGAGTGAATCTTACCGCTCCTCTATCCTTGATCGGGTTAATTTGTTTTAAACAGACTTAAGAATTTTCCGGTTTTACTCATAGAAAATCCCGTTTCGCCAATTTTATTTCATGATAAAAGTTGCCTTTTATTTCTTGAAGGAAACTAATCAATGAATCAGAATGAAAACTATCCTCACCTTAATGACCTTCCTGGGAGTCACCTTGGTCAGTCAAACAACCCTGGCGCAAAACTTTCCTGCAGATCCCAGCCTCAGTAAAATTATTTCAGACATTAAAAAAGATCCCAGAGCCAAAGAAATGATGACTTCTTATGGCTATGACCCAACTCATATCGACAAGGGGACTTATCGTTTCGCAAAAAAAGGAGAACTCAAAGATTACTTCTACATCAAATGGTATTCACGGTCTGATAAAGCCTATAAAGTAAGCCTTAACAAGAATTACATGGATGAAAGACATTTTTCCATGTTCTTAACTACGCCAAAAGACTCAAAAGGTGTATATCATAGGATATATTTCAAGGTGAGTTATCATCGCCGAACACCACAAGATTTTGAAGATACCAAGTGGAATTACGGCTGGTTGGTTCTGGACCCAAGAGAAAATGAAAGTTTCGGTCTCCCAAAAATATCGGACGATAAAAGAAAACAAATGATGATGGATTATTTGTCGGCTAACTTCAACTCCGATCCAGAGTTTAAAAGTGAATACAACACCATTAGAAACATAGTGCAGATTGACTCTATAATGGCATACTCACACAGCGTTAGGTATTTTAAACCGATGGGCGCAAATAAATTTTTATGGACACTTACCTTAAGGGCTGAATATGTACACGATTATACGGATGATGGTGGAGTAGAACAAACGAGAAGATCGCATTTAACCATCCCCTTCAATGTCGTTTATGAAGATGGCAGTTATCAGGTTGTGAATACATATTACGAGAAAAATTATTTTGACTCGTACGCCCCAGGCAGAGAAGCCATGTATCAGGCAGGTCTGACAAAGGGTGTTGATTATGAAGATAATCCAGTTTGGTTGGGAACCTTCGGTGAATTGGGTTTTGATCCTATCATGGGGAAACAAGTCAAAAAAGAGCAACCGGTTGGATCACGTTCATTTATAGAATCTCGTTTTAAAGAGATGGAAGCGGCATTGAAAACACTTGATTCGGGAGACGAAAAACTCATTCGGGAGAAACTCATCCAGGTCGTCGATCCAGCTAATGCAGAATCTATTGTCCAATCTTATATTGATTTAGTAAAAGATTATGAAAAAAAGCTATGCACCCTGAAGGTGAATAATACCAGTACAAAAATCCCTTACAGTTATAAAATTGGAGGAGATGTATTGCCAAGCATGAGGTTTGGGATGTCAATTTCCAGGGAACGCGCTTCAACTAAAGAACAAAAAAAGAGGTATAAAGCTGCCGGTATGTCAAACTCTGTTTTAAAATCAACTTCCCGTGGATCTGAATATGGAAAAATTAGCAATAAAAGCTATGACGTTACTTTTAAAATTCAACAGGTTGGTGACAATTGGTATATCATGGATAAGGCTGACTTCACAGAAGCACCGGTAAGGTTCTAAAGAGTCTGATTCAAGGGTGCATTCTCTCAAGGGTGTATTCGCAGCACGAGCCACATCATGAAAATGATGTGGCTTCTTTTTTTCGTCTTTATTTGAGCAACAAAGTCCGCATATTCACGCGCTGATCAATGATGTTGTTTAGCTCATCAATGTGAACACGTTCTTGAGACATGCTGTCTCTTTCTCTGATAGTCACAGTTTGATCTTCCAATGTTTGATGGTCAACTGTAATGCAGTAAGGTGTTCCAATGGCGTCCTGACGTCTGTAACGTTTTCCGATGGCGTCTTTTTCGTCGTATTGGCAATTATGATCAAACTGCAACTTAGCCATGATCTCGCGAGCCACTTCCGGCAGACCATCTTTTTTAGTCAAGGGGAAAACTGCCGCTTTATAAGGGGAGAGTGGAGGAGGAATCCTCAATACAGAACGCTCCGTTCCATCCTCTAATTTTTCCACTTCATACGCTTTAGAGAGCACTGCCAGGAACAGGCGGTCTAAGCCAATTGATGTTTCTACCACATATGGAACATAGTGCTCGTTTAATTCGGGATCGAAATAGCGCAACTTTTTGCCACTGTGTTCTTCGTGTTGTTTGAGGTCGAAATCGGTTCTGGAGTGAATGCCTTCCAATTCCTTAAAACCCATTGGGAAATTGAACTCAATGTCGCAAGCAGCATTGGCGTAATGTGCCAATTTAATGTGATCGTGAAAACGGTAGTTGTCCTCTCCTAAACCTAGCGCATTGTGCCATTTGATTCTCGTCTCTTTCCAGTAATCGTACCATTTCATTTCCTCGCCCGGTCTCACAAAAAATTGCATCTCCATTTGCTCAAATTCACGCATTCGGAAGATGAACTGACGGGCAATGATCTCGTTTCTAAAAGCCTTTCCGATCTGTGCAATTCCAAATGGAATCTTCATTCTTCCAGACTTCTGAACATTGGAATAATTCACAAAGATTCCCTGAGCGGTTTCAGGTCTTAAATAAATTTTACTGGCATCTCCTGCAACAGAACCTAGTTCAGTTGAGAACATGAGATTGAATTGACGAACTTCCGTCCAGTTTTTAGAGCCACTTATAGGACAAGCAATTTCCAGATCGATAATCAACTGTCGTATGCCTTCCAAATCATCGGCTTCCAACGCTGTTTTGAACTTATCATTGATCTCATCAATCTGAGCCTGACGTCTTGTAACATTAGGATTCGTTGCTCTGAACTGAGCTTCATCAAAATCATCACCAAAACGCTTAAATCCTTTGGCAACATCTTTATTGATTTTGGCCTCAATTTTTGCAATGTATTCTTCAATCAGCACATCCGCTCTGTAGCGTTTTTTTGAGTCTTTATTATCGATCAACGGATCATTAAATGCATCAACATGTCCGGACGCTTTCCAGGTAGTTGGGTGCATAAAAATAGCAGCATCAATGCCAACAATGTTTTCGTGCATCTGCACCATCGATTTCCACCAGTATTGTTTGAGGTTGTTTTTAAGCTCGCTGCCTAACTGACCGTAGTCGTAGGTGGCACTTAAACCATCGTAAATATCACTACTTGGAAACACAAAGCCATACTCTTTGGCATGACTTACCACGTCCTTTAAATTATCTTCATTTGATGCCATGCGGGCAAAAGTAATATTTATGTCTCGTTTGAGCAATTTTGAGAAGTCTGGGCATTATCAAGATTTCGTTTACCGCTAAAAAGCAATGCTTCACCAATATTGTAGAAGATCCAAAAACTAAAATTTTAATCTTTAAATAAAGCTGACTGCAATGACACTAAAACCATTAGATGAATTCAAATCTCGTTTTGATGTAGAGATGAAACCAGAATTGGTCAAATTAGAAGTGCTCAATAAGGCAATAAAAAAACGCTTGCGTATAGGAGCTATTGTTGCAGTTATTATTTGGTTAAGTGCGTTTGTGTCACTATTAATTTTGTATATAGAACAGTTTAATGCCTTGATGTTTTTTGGACCCGTTCTGGTCGCCTTGCTGATATATTACTTGATTGCTCTGAGGTATGTGATTAAAAGACCGAATGTGACTGATGAATATAAACGAATTGTTATCAAACCCTATTTTGAGTTTCTTGATAATGACCTGAGTTTTTATCCTGAGAAGAGTATCTCAACGGATGAATTTGAAGGAAGTGGATTGTATCATTACAATAAATATTATTCTAAATATAGCGGCAACGACCTGGTGGAGGGGATTCACGGTAAAACGTCCTTTAGAATGAGTGATTTATTTGTCTGTGAAGAACAATCCAAAGGTCCGGATGAAGTAGTATTCTATGGGAATTTCTTTATAGCAGATTTCAATAAACACTTTTCTGGAAAAACCTGGGTATACTCTAGGCGCAGAAAGCATATGCCAAAAGACCATTTGCCTCAGGTTAAGCTGGAAGACCCAAATTTCGAGAGAATGTTTGTGACGTTTAGTGAAGATCAAGTTGAGGCGCGTTACGTGTTATCCCTGAGTTTAATGTCAAGGATAATGGCTTTAAATGATAAAATTAATGGATATATTAACCTGAGTTTTGTTGACTCAAAAGTCATCATTTCAGTGAGTACTAAGGTTAGATTATTCGAGCCGCCCGTCGAGCTTTCCATCTATGATTTTAGCCCAATTGAATCATATCATGCATTTTTTGGTCAATTACTGGGTATCATGGATGATTTGAATCTGAACACCAGAATTTGGACCAAGGAGTAAAGAAGTTTACCCTAATTGTATGCGATTAAAAAAAGCGGATTGATATTCAATCCGCTTTCATAAATAGTAGTTTTGATTAAAGCATTTTAGCGGTTTCTTTTGAAAATTCCTTAAGATTGGTCAAAGCACCATCAATTAAAAGATTTTGTTTTTCCAATCTTATTTTAATAAATGCGGGAAGGTCTTCTTTAAGAACCTCTTCATAGGTTTCTTTGGCCTCATTTTCGCCCCTAATGGCTTCTTCTATCACAGCCTGATCTTCATTGATGCTAAAAAAGTCCTTAACATCAATCCAAACTCTGTGAAAATATCCTTTTACACTGCTGTCATCATCCAAACTGAGCCCTAATGTTCTGGCGTCATCCTTTAATTCTTCAATAAAAAGCAAACGCTGTTGAGCCAGCCTGTTGAAAATAGTTTTAAGGTTGTCATCTTCCATGTTGTCGGCAGCCAATTTGTAGCCTTTATGACTGTCCTGACAAATGGAAGTAATTCTTTCTAATAATTCTTTTGTACTCTTCATTTTTATTTAGTTTGAGGTTTTTAAATTCATCGAATTAAAGCTTGTCAATGACTTCTTTCAGTTCAGATTTGGTTTTTCCTATTTTTTGCTGAATTTTCCCAAGCATTTCATCTTCTTTTCCCTCTGCATAGGTCAAATCATCATCCGTGAGCTCGCCATATTTTTGTTTAAGTTTTCCTTTGATTTTGTCTGTTGTTGCACTCGTAACAATTGGTTTTTAGTTAATAAAATGGATTTTACATAAGGTTTAATATCAGTTCGTTGCCAAACACCTGCCCCATTAGGCCGGATTGTCTGGTCGGTCCACAAGACATGTTTTAGTATTCATTTCATAATGTGATGGAGCAATTTTCTGTGTTTTTATCCTTGCATTTAAACCGCTAAAAGTTTTAGGAGACCTTCGATTTGTTGTGTTTCCAATTTTACATCCTTGATTTAGTTGGGTATTTGTACTTGCCATAATTTTGATCTTGTTTGAATCATATATCAAAGTTTCGTGCCTTTTTTTAAATCTCATATTTACAGCAGCTTATGAGTTGATTTGATCATTTGTACGAGAAAGACTTCCACACACTTGTAGACATTTGGGTACATTTTTACTTGCTTTGGTCATGTTGTGCAGATTTTTTGAAGACTTCCACTTACCTTTGTCGCATGGTAGAAATTGATGGCAAACTGATCTCAGAGGATATTTTTACGAAGAAATTTGTATGTGATTTATCTGCGTGTAAAGGGGCTTGTTGTGTTGAAGGAGACGCAGGTGCGCCTATTGAATTAAATGAGATTGATGCTATTGAAGACGAGCTGGATGCCATTAAACCGTATATGAGGAAGGAAGGCATTCAGGCAGTTGAAGAAACAGGTGTTTTTTATTTGGATATTGATAATGAACCGGTGACAACATTGGTGAATGGCAAGGAATGCGCTTTTGTCTATTTTGAGTCTGACGGTACGGCCAAATGTGCCATTGAAAAAGCGAACTCGGAGGACAAGATATATGCCCAAAAACCCATGTCATGTCATCTGTATCCAATTAGGACCAAGCAATTGACCGAATATGAAGCCATCAATTACAATGAATGGCATGTGTGTAAACCGGCTTGTGATTGTGGCAGCCAATTGGATGTGAAGGTCTATAAATTCCTGAAAGCTCCGATTATCAGAAAATGGGGTGAGGAATTCTACCTTAAACTAGAAGACATGGACCAATATCTGGAGTCAAAAAAAAAGGAGCGATAAAACCGCTCCTTTAACCAGTCTTTTGCCAGTTTACTTGTCAACAAATATGTTGACTGTTCCATTAAGGTTGTATTCCTTATTATCTAGACCAACTGCTTTGATGGTATAGAAATAGGTACCATCAGCCACAAATTTTCCAGCCTTGTTTTTGCCATCCCATTTGTCGGTCACATTCGTCATGGTGTGAATGTGCTTGCCCCATCTGTTGAAGATATTGCATTCAAACTCTATGATGTTTTCGTGAGTGAATTCGAACTGATCGTTGATACCATCGCCATTAGCAGTGAAAACGTTTGGCACTATCAGTATGGATTCATCAGCCAAATAAATAGACGCATATGCTGTGTCTGAACATCCATTGTTGGATGCAATTAACATGACAAGGAAATTACCAGTTGTGTTATAATTATGCGATGGATTCACATCAGTAGATGTATTCCCGTCTGCAAAATCCCAATCGTAAGAAGTGGCATTGCTTGATGAGTTGTTAAAATTAACCGTTATTGGAATGATACCTTGATTGGTACTTGGAGTAAAGTCTGCAGTCACCACAGGAGGTGAATAAATGGACGCATTGTCAGTATGAATACAACCATTCCCATCAATCACTGTGATGTCGTAATTCCCAGCAGGTAAATTGGTGAAGCTCCCAGAAATACTTGTGTCGCCATACAAAGGAGAGTTTATAATGTAAGTGTAAGGTCCGGCTCCATTTCCAGGAGTGATCACAATGGAGCCATCGTTTAGATAAGAACAATTCGTACTGTCCGCAACGTTGGAGGTCATCAGAACCAAACCTGTATCAATCATGATAGAATCTAATCCCTGGCAACCATCATCATCTGTTACGGTGATATAGTACATACCTGGTGGTAGATTCGAAAAGTCTCCACTGGAGTTATTGCCTGTACTTGGTCCCGTTATGTCATAATTGAAAGGGGCATTACCAATTCCAGGCACGCCTACCGAAATTTCTCCATCTGAATTGCCAAAGCATATTTCATCAATACCAGATGGGTTGAGGACCATTGGTGGACCGGGCAAGATTTCTAGTGAATCATAAGTGAAACAATTGTTGCTGTCAGAAATTTCAAAGAAATACCAGCCTGAAGTCAAATTGTTGAAAGATCCAGTGCTGTTGCTTCCGCCACCAATCAAGTTGTAAGTATATGTAGGATCTCCGGAAGTAGCCGTCAAATTAAGTGCTCCGGTTGGGGAGTTATTGCACCCTGGAGATACCGCGTTTGACGTGTAATTTACAGTAGTGTCTACATAGATGGGAATGGTGCCGGTGCACGTATCCAAACCTATGGTGTCGGTAAATGTGATGGTGAAACTGGTGTCGGTAGTAACATATGCACCAATTGCCGTAGTATCTGGCCATCCCGCAATGTGATCCCAGTCCGGAATGTAAGCGTTGCAACTGTTGGCCAATACTTCAACATTGTCAATCCCCCAATGATCATATCCGGTTCCGGAGCTCCCTGTTTGATACCAGTGAAAAATAGTGGTGTCTGAATAACCAGCTGGAGGCAATGTGAAACAGTAGTTAGCCCAACCGGTATAGTCACCACTTCCGGGAGACTGTGAGTTAAAACTACCAGATGTATTCGGCGCAAAATAATTCATGGTATTGTAAGTAGCGCCATTGTCTATGGACCATTCTATGTAGATTCCCTCTCCGGCAGCATCCGGACCTTCACAAGGAGATGATTGTCCCTGAATTGCCATTCTGAAATCAAAACAAATCTGACCACCGCAAGACATGTCTAATTGTTCGGTAATAAGCTCTCTGGGAGCAGCCGTTGTATTACCCATCCACATGTGTGGATCAGATGTGCCACCAGGACCAGGTCCACATGGATTGTTGAAGACCCCGGCCGGAGAAACCTGCCATCCCGGACTTACACCACCGGCGTTAAAGTCATCTCCCAGGGCCACCGTTACAGCACCATCTGGTTGAGCAGTAATGTACACTGAGTCACCACCACACGCTAAGGTGTCAGCAGTAACAGTAAATGTTACCCCAGTACACTGGGCATTTAATCCTGAAGTAGCAATGATCATACAACCTGCCATCGCTAATTTTGTGTAGAGTTGCTTCATCATTTTATCAGTTTTAAATCAGTAATTTCAAATTTTGTCAACCTTGAATCTTTTCTTAAAAATTCCTGACCGGAATTGAACTTAACAAACAATTGAAGTTCAAGCTTATTTTCTCTGTCACACTCTCCTGCAGCAATTTCGTTGGGTTCTAAAACTATTTGGTGTGTGTCTTCGTCCATACTTTCGCAATTGCTGCAAGTCTCATCATACCATTTGAGGTATCTCCATGATAAGGTGACCTTTTCAGAATTTGTGTTTTCGAATTTGAATAGATGACGTTGTTCATCAAAGCCTTTGTTAAAGGCGCAATCTGCGGTTTTTTGATAAATTTTTACGCCTTCGAATTCCTGTAATAATTCCCAATCAGAGTTCTGGGAAAAGCTACAGAAAGTGATGAGCATGCATGATGCAAACAGTAGTAGTCTCACGTTAGATAAATTTGAGGTTTGAACAAAAATAAGTCTTAATCAAACTGAATCGAACTGCAATTGTGAAAACTAACAAAAAAGCAAGTATCTGTATAAAAAAAGCAAATCCGAAAAGCCTGACTATATGTAAGACTTTTCGGATTCAAAAAAGGTTGCTTTTGATTAATCTTTAGTGAGAATTAATCTGTACACGGCTTGTCTGCCATCTTTGGATTCAAGACGAATCATGTAGATGCCATTGGCTTTTTCCGATAAATCAAAGTTCAATGTGCCTGTCGAATTATCCATGGTTCTCACGTCAATAAGTTCACCTATGGCGTTCACAATACTCACTTTGATCAATTGAGATGAACCAAGTTGGTAATCTAAGTTAAATATACCCTTCGATGGGTTAGGGTATAAATTGATTGTCCAGTTTGTGCTTGGATCGTAAACGCCATTTGTAAAGTCTACAGTGAATGTATCAATCACAGAACATCCCTCCTGATCTGTAGCAGTTACGATATAATCTCCTGGTAAAAGTCCAGTCAAATCCTCAGTTGTAGCACCGTTGTCCCAACTAAATGTAACTGGCAGGGCAGGTGTTCCTCCAACGGTGATGTCAATTTCTCCATCAGAACAGGTCCCACATGTTGCATCTGTGATCGTCGCAGTCAGGTTAATTGATCCTATATTTCCTATTGAGAAACTTCCGGTGATTTCACAACCATCCGAGTTATCAGTAATGGTCACATCATAGTTGCCAGGTGATAATCCTGAAATGTCTTCTGTTGTGGCAGAGTTGCTCCAATCAAATGAGAAGTTTCCAGAACCACCAGTCATGCTTAAGTCTATTGCACCAACTCCAGCCAGACAGCTGTCAGAAGCAACTATAGAAGTAAATGCCATGCCATTTGAGATGTTGTTAATCGTGAAACTCAAGGTGTCCGTACAGCCTTCAAGGTCATCTGAAATGATCACTTCATAGGTTCCGGCGGATAGTCCGTTCAGGTCCTCTGTTGTGCCTCCATTGTCCCAATTGTAAGTGAATGAGCCAGAGCCTCCGGTCACTGTTAGATCGATGGCACCACTTGCATCCCCACAATCTTCATCGGTGGTGATACCGCTGGCTGTGAATGCTGGAACGTTAATTAAAGTGGTGTCCAATGTCACCACGCATCCACTTCCACTTATTGTGATCTCATAGAAGCCTGCAGCCAATCCGCTCAGGTCTTCAGTTGAGGCACCTGTATTCCAAGAGTAGGTGTAGCTACCAGCAGGACTTACTAATACATCAATCATTCCATTCGCCTGACCACAATTTTCATCATGTGCTGAATCTATCATCGCAGTGAAGATGGTGATATCATCAAGGAATACCGTTGAGTCAACTTCACATCCGTTTTCATCAAAAACAGTCACTAAATAAGTGTTGCTTGTCAGACCGTTAAAAGTCGAACTTGTTTGTGATGTTCCCAAGTTAATGCTGTATTCATATGTGTTACCACCAGTAGCGGTTACATCAATCACACCATTGTCCTGATCACACGTTTCATCAGTTACATTGAGTGAGGCGATATTGAGAGCTGGATTGTTATCTGTTCCAACTACGTAGGTTTCAACTACTGTACAACCTAAACCATCTGTAATAGTCAGATCATAAGATCCGGCTGATAGGTTGCTCACGCCAGTTGTATTGTTGCCTCCTGAAGGACAAGTGGCAGCGGCATTGTAAATAGTGCCGGGTGTTGGGCTTGGTCCCTGACTAAAGATAACTGTTCCCGAACCATCCAGTAGGTCAAATGAAAGCTCATTATCAAAATTTCCAGAATTAAACACCAATTCTACGTTTTGCCCGGTGCACACCTGGAAGATTTCAGTATTTGCACCTCCGCCTGAAACGGTAAAGTTGCCAACTGCAGATCCGTCTACAATGACATCAACTGAAGCACCATTCCAACTATTTCCAGTATCAAACATATCTAAAGTGTAATCACAGCAGGTGTTGAGTGGTGAACCACCCGACCATGAGTAGGTGAATGGACCTGTGCCTCCTGTCATGGTTACTTCAATTTCACCACTGTTGGCAGTACAAATGGTGTTCATGATACTTGAGTTCGACATCATTCCACCTCCGTTATTACCAATTGAACCGGAGTAGTTGATCGAGCATCCACTGTTATCCGTGATCACACATGTGTAGACCCCTGATGTCAAGCCAACTATGTCTTCAGTTGTTTCTCCGTTAGACCATAAGAAAGTATACGGCATATTTCCTCCTGAAATGGTCAAGTCAATAAAGCCGGTACTGTCGGTACAGTTTTCATTTTGGAGAAATACATTTGAGATGGCAATACCAGTGCTGATGTTGTTGATAACTGTATCCAAGACAATAGAGCAACCTGCGTTATCAGTTACGGTTAGTTCATATGATCCTGCAGATAGACCGGACAAATCCTCTGTAGTAGCGCCATTATCCCAGTTAAAGGTATATGGAGTGGTTCCTCCGCTGATGGTCACATCTATGGCACCGGTAGCATCACCACAGTTTTCATCTGTAACTGAAGTCATGTTTGCAGTGAAACCACTGGTGTTATTATTCACGGTTGCGCTTCCGGATACCGTACAGCCAAATTGATCGGTAACAGTAACTGAGTAATTCCCGGCACTTAGTCCGGAAATATCTTCGGTATTGTCTCCGTTACTCCAACTGTAGGTTACGTTTGGAGGAGTTACCGGGCAAGCCGCTGTGGTGGTGTAAGAAATGCCTGGTCCATTTGGTCCGGGTCCATCCTGGAATAATTGAGTTCCACTAGGATCCAAGAATTCGTAAGAATTATTATTGTTCACTTGTCCTGGCGCATATTCTAGTTCAATGGTTTGTCCATTGCACACAGAAATGTTCTCCGTTTGTTGGCTATTGCCATTTCCAACCGGAACAGTAAAGTTGCCATAAACGCTTCCGTCTACATATACAATGACCTCAGGTATTGGGTTGCCTCCCCATCCATTGTTGTTGGCATCAAACATGTTTAAGGTGTATGTGCAACATGTATCGGGAGGACCATTGGTCACTGTTAAGTCGATGGACCCATTCCCATCCCCACAAACTTCATCGGTGGCAATAATGCTTGCTATAGTTAAATCTCCGGTGTTCAAATTGACCGTGTAGTTGGCTTGAACGGAGCAGCCATTGTTATCCGTAACAGTCACATCATAATTTCCTGCAACAAGACCTGTTAAATCTTCGATAGTTGCACCGTTCGACCATGCAAATGTGAATGGCGCGTTACCTCCGCTAATGGTGATGTCAATGGCGCCTTGCATGTTTCCACAGATTTCGTCAGTGACTGTGGCGTTGCTAATAGCAAGGTTATTACCTGCATTAATGATTGTTTCCTGATGGGTAAAAGTACAGCCATTATTATCGGTGATTTGAAGTGTGTATGTACCAGCACTTAATCCTGAAATATCTTCAGTAGTGGCTCCATTACTCCAATTGAATGTGTAAGGTGTACTTCCTCCTGATATGGTTACGTCAATACTTCCCTGTCCGTTTCCACAAGCTTCATCAACAGCAATGGAGTTGCTTACCTGAAGATTGGAAGCTCCATTTTGGACAGTGGCATTGGCTTGAACGGAACATCCGTTTTGATCAGTGATGGTGCAAGTGTATACTCCTGCGCTCAGTGAGTTGATGTTTTGAGTAGTAGCCCCATTACTCCAGTTGAAGGTGTATGCTGGAGTACCTCCCGAAACCTGAATGTTGACTATTCCTTGTCCGTCACCACATTGCTCGTCGAATACGATTACATTATCCAGTGACAATGTGCCGGGGTCATTGCTCAAGGTTAAACTGCCAGTTGAGACTGTACATCCGTTTTGATCTGTTATGGTGCATGAGTATGTGCCCGCACTCAAGCCCGAAATGTCTTCGGTAGTAGCCCCATTGCTCCAGTTGAATGTGTAAGCGGGTGAGCCTCCCGAAATGTCTATGTCAATCACCCCTGTTCCATTTCCACAAATTTCATTCGTAATGGTGATGTCATCCAAAGACAATGTACCCGGAGTATTCTGAACGGTATAGGATTCTGTTGAAGTACATCCATTGTTATCGGTTACCGTGATATCATAAGTACCTGTACTTAATCCGGAAATGTCTTCGGTAGTCGAACCATTGCTCCAGCTAATATTTAATGGATTAGTAGCACCTGTGATGGTAACATCAATAGCACCAGATCCGTTGGCACAAATCTCATTGCTTACCAGTCCTGTGATTGCCAGGGTGCTCGCATTGTTGTTAACCGCAATGTTGCCAGTATTTATGATGCACCCATTGTTATCGGTGATTTGGCAACTGTATGTTCCGGCACTCAGACCAGTGATATCTTCATTGGTATCAGAGTTGCTCCATAGATAAGTATAAGGTTGAGCACCGCCTGATACTGTAAGGTCTATCATGCCCAGTCCGTTACTACATACTTCCGCTGTTACCTGATTGTTCACTGTTAGACCGGAAGCCTGATTGTTCACAGTGGCGTTAGCAGTGACTTCACATCCGTTGTTGTCTGTAACCA
>JAUILH010000106.1 GCA_030433115.1 Bacteroidia bacterium
AATTATTTAAAGCAGTTGTGTTCTGAGCTCGACATTGATTTGATCTTTAAAGGCAGTTTTAAGAAGGCCAACAGAAGTAAACTAGATAGTTTTACGGGAATCGATCCTCTGGCTGCCCTCGAGATCCTTAAAGAGATTGGTGAAGAGCTCAATCTTCCCACAATTACGGATGTACACGAGAGTCATGAACCAGAGATGGTAGCTAACTATGTCACACATTTGCAGATTCCTGCTTTTCTGTGTCGACAAACGGATCTTTTGCTGGCGGCTGGAAAAGCAGGCTGTACCGTTAACATTAAGAAAGGACAATTCTTATCACCTGAAGCCATGCAATTTGCCATTGAAAAGGTTAAAAGTACTGGCAACGATCATGTTTGGGTTTGCGAAAGAGGCACTACTTTTGGCTATACGGATTTGATAGTGGATGCTACCTCTATTGCCAGAATGAAACCCTTAGGCGCACCGGTAGTTATGGACTGTACCCATAGTGTTCAAAAACCTAATCAAACAAGTGGTGTGACAGGTGGTGATCCGAATATGATAGAATCCATTTCTTTGAGTGCAATTGCCACAGGCGCTGATGGTTTGTTTATGGAAGTCCATCCTAATCCTTCGGAAGCCTTGTCTGATCCACATACTATGTTGCAACTTGACAAACTAGAGGGCATCTTGAAAAAATGTCTTAAGATTAGAAACGCCTTAAAGAGCTAGGTGTCCAAAATATCGCTTTCTTCCTCTTCTTCTGTATATTCCTTAGGAATCACCATGAAATAGAGTTCCAGGATCAAAAATACGCCCATACTTACCATGGTATAAGTCAACAAGCTGGATAAATCAACTAATTTATGCTCAGAATCTAACAACAACAGACCTATGAGTATAACGCTCACAAAATAGTTGAAAAGGCGCATCCACTTCAGAATTTTTGTCATCTACTGTTCTTTAAATTTAAGAATGAAATGAGCACCTTCGGTTTGATCAGATATTTCCAAATCGCCATCTAATTGGTCGCACAGAGCTGTAATAATTTCAAATCCAAGGGAGCCGGATTCACGATTAGAGAAGTCCTTTGGCAATCCTTCTCCATTATCCCGATAGTCCAATAAATAGACCTCTTCATCTGAAAACTGGATTGTGATTTCAGGTTGTTTGGATTCTTCTTTAAAGGCGTGTTTCAAGCTATTTGTGATTAACTCATTAATGATCAACCCCAAAGGAATGGCTGTGTCCAGATTTAATTCTTTGTCATCTACGTCTATTTGGTACTTGACTTCTCTACCCAAATTGTCTTTTGAAAACTGATTTCTTATCAAGTCGTTTAAGTACTCTCGGATATTAATTTTAGCCAAATCTTTTTTCGTGTACAAAATGGCATGCACGCTGGCTATGGCTCTCACCCGGTTTTTACTATTCTCAAATGCCTTGAGCGCCTCTTCACTTTTTAAGGATTGTGACTGTAAATTGAGCAAACTCGAAATCATCTGTAAGTTGTTTTTTACTCTGTGATGAATTTCCTTGAGCAGAAGCTCCTTTTCTTTTAAGCTTTTATCAATCAATTGATTTTGTTCATTCAGCACTCTTTTTTGTTCTAGAATCAAGCTGTTCTTTCTTTTAAATCTTTGATTGGCCGAATAACTGCCGATAAGCAATAAAATCAGAATTCCTCCAACCACCCACAGCAAGGTCTGGTTTCTGCGACTTCTAATCAAATCGACCTCTTGTTTCCTTAATTTTTTTTGATCTTCAAGGTGCTTAAATTGCTGATTTTTGGCAATTTCTTCAAGTTCCTTCTCTCGTTTTTCAGACAGATATTGTGCTTCCCATTTATCGACTTCTTTTTGGTAATCTGCAGCCGATAAACTGTCCTTTAGATCGTGGTATTTCTCCAAATACAAAAATGCCGACTCATATTCTTTACTATCCTGATAGGTATTGGATAAGCCCAAATAAGCGTACTTAATATCTTCCCAACTTTGAGTTTGTTTTCCCAGTTCAAGAACTTGATTGAACTCAAGGAGAGCAGAATCAAAATCTTCCTGTTTTCGATGAATGTCTCCCAGATTATAACGGACTAAAGCCTGCATTAACAGGTTGTTTTGAGACGTATATAGCTTCAAAGCTTTTAAATAATACGCTTTCGCCTCATTCAATTGCTGCCTGTCTTGTTTGATGTTGCCCAGATTAACCAGTAAACCGCCCATCAACTGTTCTTTTCCCAGAAGGTTTAACAATTCTTCCGACTTAGACATGTAAACTTCTGCCGCTGAGAGAGAATCATCAAAATAAAAGCGATTTCCAAGTCCTTGATAAATATAGGCAATTGATAGTGTGTCTTTGAGTTTAATTCCCAGGTCCAGAGCCTCCAGATAATACTTCTCTCCTTTTATATAGTCGTCTTGTTGAACATGCAGATGGCCTATGTTCAGTTTGACCTTCATAGTGCCTTTGTCGAACTTGTTTTTCTCATAAATACGAAGGGCTTCTGTGGCGTGTTTCTTAGCGGCATTTAGTTTACCAACGCTCTTATACAATCTGCTCAACTGAAACTCTGCATGACCTGTAGGAAGTTCAAAACCATTTTCACGACCAAAGTCTGCTGCTTTCGTAGCATAATAAATTGCAAGGTCCGGGTTTTCGTACTGAGTTATTTTAGAACTATCCATGTAGTTGCGGTACCTGAGCGTATCTTCATCTGTTTGTCCTTGCAATGAATGGCTCAAAAAAACCGCAAATAATACAATCAGCTTATATGTAGAAAATCTTTGCACTCAGTATGTTACAAAAAATGGTTTGTCTTCATAGAACTTAGCAAATTACGGTTAAAACCGTAGTTTACTCCAGGTCAACAAAGAATAATTTAGCATAAAAATAGACTATGACATCTATTATAAAAATAGTGATGTTTTTTGTGATTTCAATGAATTTATCTGCTCAAAACGATGGTTCAAAGGCAGAAATCATGATGCCAAAAAAAAACATTGACACTGAATTATTGAATGATCTGGTGGAACAGGAAATCAACTTTGTGCGGTCGGAACATGGCTTAAGTACTCTGATTCACATTGACTATTTCAGAACTTATGCCTCTCAACATTCAAAAATAATCTGTGACAAGCAAAAGCCAGAACATTCGAAGATAGAGGATGATGAAAGAATTAGCGGAGAGTGTATCGACATGCGCGCAAAAATGGGATTTGATGATAAAACGTATGGTGCGTATGCCAAAGAAATTGTTCAGGGATGGATGGATAGTCCTGATCATAGAGACATTATTCTAACTGATGAGCTCACAGAATTTGGCGTGGGTATAGCGGAGGGATTTTATAAATACTCCGGATTTAAAATGAATGCCGTGTATTCTACTTTGGTGGTAAACTAAAAAGAGACCGCCCATTTTTCCGAACGATCTCCCCTCTCAACAATAGATTATATCGGTTACCTTCTACTGCCTCTCGACCTGCCGGATGAACCAGACCTTGAAGTCCCTTTTCCTGATCTTGAACTGGTCTTTTTCGTTTTAGTTTTTGTTCGAGAGTTATTCGATTTTCTCCTGGTTGTGTTATGATTGGCTGATTTGGCCGACTGCTTTTTAGAAGCTTCTCTTTTGTCTGCAGATTTACCAGATCTTGTTGATACGTTCTTTCTAGCATTACTCGGGTGCGCATGTGCTTTGTGATTCCTGTGAGCGGTTGCAGAATGACGTCTGTTTGAACGGTATACATTGTGCGCTCTGGTATGACGACGAACATTAACTCGGTGTACATGATGAACGCGATACCTTCTGCAGTTATTATAGTGCACGTGCCATCTCACAGGCCGCCATGGTCTATACCATCTTGGATAATTCGCCCATCTCCATGGTGATACCCAAACAGTGTATCTTGGACCATAGATGAACCTGACTGGTCGCCAGCCCCAAACATTAACCACTATTCTTACACGTGGAGCTGCAGATGGCATTTCTGTTGCATTTTCATCGCTTTCTTCGTACGGTTCAATAATATAGTCGGCGCCATACATGTCTTCATCTCCAATAAGTTGAAGGCCAGCATTGTCATCTCCTGTTTTCTCAATTTCGAAAACAGCAATGGTTTGCGACTCAGATTCATTGACTGCTACCTCCATGGTGATGGCGTGTGCGTCTCCATCCACATGGTCTACAACTCTGACATAATCTATCTCATCGTCAGCATTGAGATCTAAATTGTTGATTTGGTTCTTTTCGGTGTTAATGGCTTTTTCAAAATCTTCAAGGCTTTCGGCGTTTTTGAAAAGCTCCATGGCGCCATATAAATCAAAATTATCTCCGGGTAAACCAAGAGAATCAGATTCCAGGCTGTAAGATACAGACGGCATAAGCCAACAGCCTATGGCAATTAAAATGGGATGCATACTTTTTTTCATTGTCGCGTGTTTTTTGGTTTCGCTTCTTTGACAACGAAAATTGAAAAAGGTTTAAATGGGATAAAAAACCACACAGCGTGAAGATTTTTAAACCTCCAAAAAACATGAATGCGAAC
This sequence comes from Bacteroidia bacterium, assembly GCA_030433115.1. Taxonomy (GTDB): domain Bacteria; phylum Bacteroidota; class Bacteroidia; order Flavobacteriales_D; family JAUILH01; genus JAUILH01. Next base: position 4,521 of record JAUILH010000106.1, read on the forward strand.
GCAGCTATAAGTCTGTAATCCACCCAGATCAATGATCAGTGGCACGCCATTGTTACAGCAATATAATTCACAATATTATAAACGTTAGGTTTAAATACGTGCTGTGTGGTCTCACGACGAGCGTGATGGCATCTACTCTATTCTCTAGGAATGGTGATGCTTATTATAAAGATAAGGATTTTTAACTTATGTTTTATTGAATTCTATAGGCTATCGGACTAACGCGAATGGGTTGACCGCCCATTTGTACTTTTGGACTTATGACCACGAAAGAACCGGGTTTGGCATTTCTGATGATAGCAGCTACTTGTGGAGGAATTCGATTCCCTAGAAAACTATAGTCTCTTGAAATCCCATTAAAAGTGAGGGTGATGGTACCACCAATAACCGATCCCGATATACTTAAAGGACTACCAATGAGTTGAACAGTTAATATACCTCCCGCCACTCGTGTTCCCGGAAGAGTCCGAGAGAGGGGATCCGTTCCGGCAATAAAAACAACTGGTTTTGGCATTGGAATGACCCTAAAGTTCTGAGAGATTTTTCTATTTCCATGTTGAACGGTAATCACTACTGAGCTGCTTCTTGAACCTACTCTGACAACATAAACACCTGGAATAGAATCTCTTTTTATTGAACTACAATCATCACAAGATACTTTGGCTGTTTTAGGAAAGCCGTTAACCACTGCAGAAACTCTATTGTCATATCCCACATACAACACGTTCATTTCATAGTTGGCTATGGATGCTACCGGACTTACTGTGTTCTCACCATTGGTTGATTGGTCCTGAGATAATAATTGGTTTTGAACCAAAAGCATAGTTACTAAAACTAGAGCGTATTTCATAGTTGTTGTTTAGTAAGGGAATGCCGGGAATTTGGAAAAGGAACAGAAATGTCAAGATTTACATTAAAACATAGTTCTTCTCTTCCAGTTTGATGATATCACCATGGAGCGGGTCTCATAAAAAAGGTCTGGGAAGCTGATTTTCCATTATGAGAGATGGTCACCGTGGCTGTACTTTTACTTGCCGCTACTTGTGCTATATATAAAAACCTTTGATAGAACTCTTTTCAAACTTACTGCATCCTTTGCAAGTGACTTTTGCCGTTGGAGGCAGGCACACCATAAGCTGCTACAGAGATTCGATTATCGATACCAGCATAGATGACGTTTAGATCTGCATTGCCAATTGAGGCATTTAGTTCATTGGAGTTTTGAGAAATCCCATCAATTGTGCTGAGACTGAGAAGTAAAAGAAGTGTGTAAGATTTCATTGAAGTCGATTTGTACTCCAAAGTAATCAAACTCAGTGATGCAGATAGCTACGGTGTTTTACGTAATTCTAATACAAAGACTTGATGATATCCTCAACGGAATAACCATCTGCTTCTGCTTTGTAATTACGGACAATTCTGTGTCTTAAAATTGGCAGGGCTACTGCTTGAACATCTTCAATATCCGGAGAGTATTTACCTGACAGAGCTGCATGACACTTAGCGCCTATTACCAAATATTGAGAGGCTCTTGGTCCGGCTCCCCATGAAATGTACTTGTTCACCATGTCTGTGGCTTTTTCTCGACCAGGACGTGTTTTTGAAGCCAACTCTACAGCATATTCCAATACATTGTCTGCGATTGGAATTTTTCTGATGAGATCCTGGAAAAATAAAATTTCCTCACCAGTCAACACTTTATTCACCTTAACGGAGGTATTGGAGGTTGTATTCTTTACAATGGATAGCTCTTCCTGATAATTAGGGTAATCAACCCAAATATTGAACATGAAACGGTCGAGTTGCGCTTCTGGCAACGGATAAGTCCCTTCCTGCTCAATTGGGTTTTGAGTAGCCAAAACGAAGAAAGGTTTGTCTAACTGATAACGCGTGCCAGCAGCCGTCACAGCGCGTTCCTGCATGGCTTCAAGCAGTGCGGATTGTGTTTTGGGTGGCGTTCTGTTAATCTCATCAGCTAAAATGATATTTGAGAATAAAGGCCCCTTTACAAACTCAAATTTTCTGTCCTCATTTAAGATTTCTGCGCCAACAATATCTGATGGCATCAAATCCGGTGTGAACTGAATTCTGTTAAAACTCAATCCCAAAGCTTCAGAAATGGTGTTTACAAGAAGTGTTTTTGCCAGACCTGGCACACCCACCAATAAGCAATGTCCTTTTGAAAACACCGAGATTAGCACCTCCTTCACTACGTCATTCTGTCCAACAATGACCTTATGAATTTCATCCGTAAGAACATTGTATTTCTTAACAAGATCGTCTACCGCTTCTACATCTGATTTATAATCTGCCATCTACCTGCTTTTTCACGAATATACTCAAACTAGCGTATAATTTGAAGTCTGGTGGGTTATTTAGAGGCAGCGGTTGTCTTTTGCCAGTTGTATTTAAAGTCGCAACCAATATATTCCGGATCAATTCGAACATAGGAACCGGCAATTTTATTCTCTACCCATTCATCCATAATCTTAGACTTTTTCTCGTTTAAAGCTGCCGTCATGATCATTTCATAATCTTGCTCCAAATTGGCAAAATGCGGAGGGACTCTTTTGGTGACTGCTATGATCTTGAAAAAATCTCTGTCTCTTTCTTTGTATAAGAATGGATCTGAAATGTCTCCCACTTCCATTTGATCAAGAATAACAGCTGTTTCTCGATCTAATTGGCTCACATCCCACAAGGTACTTCCAGTCATTGGATTGATGGCTTTTCCGCCACTAAACTTGGTTTGCTCATCATCTGAGGATTTAAGCGCAGCCAAATTAAAGGCCATTTCATCGCCATTGACCAAAGCCGATTTAAGGCTATCCAATTCTGCTTTGGCGTCATCCAGGTTACCTTGCGACACCAATGGCACTCTTAAAATGTGCTTTCCACAATAGGTTTTTCCTCTCCGTTCTTCTACTTGAATGATGTGCCAGCCAAATGGTGATTTAAACGGTTCAGAGATTTCTCCGGGTGTTAAGCTTAGGGCCATGGCATCAAATTCTGGCACAAACATGCCTTTTGTCACACAATCAAAGGATCCTTTGTTGATTCTGGTTCCTTCGTCCTGTGACCATTGATAGGCCAAGTCTCCAAATTTCTCTTGTCCGGATTCCACTTGCTTTTTCCATCGTTTCAAGCGTTCCACTTCATAAGCCTCAGCTTCCGGATTTACTTCAGGTTTAACCACAATCTGAGCATATTCAACCTGCGCATTAATTTTGGGAATACTGTCTAGCGGAATACTTTCGAAATAGGCTTTTACTTCTCTGGGAGTAATGGTTACAGTAGCCGTGATTTTAGCCTGCATTTGATCGATCTTATTTCGTTTGATCAATGCTTCTCGAATATCTTCTTTCCACTCTAATTCAGACTTCCCGTAAGCGGTCTCAAAAGTTTGTCCGTATTGAGCCAGCAAACCTTTGTAGTACTCCATTTTTCCCTGTATTTCGGCTTCCAACTGACCTTCATCAGGTATGATACTATCCACTTCTGCCTGGTGAAGAAGCAATGTTTTAAACAAGAAATTTTCGGTTACAATACACTCTGTTTCCGGAGTAATGTCAATACTATTTTGTCTGAATTCGATCAACTGTTCTTGCACATCAGAGTACAAAATGATGTCGTTACCTATCAAACCAATGATCTTATTCACCGATTTCACCTGTCCATAGGACAAATTCGCCATCAAGCAAAACAGGCTAATGCCTAAGTACTTTTTCATTATTGTATGCATCTTCAATGATTTCTTTTCTCAATTTATCGCGCAATTTGGTAATTCTTAGTTGAAGAATTCTTGCTTTGATATTATTTTTTTCAAACTCCAGAGGTGAAATACCTGTTCTGAAGTTGAGGATTCTAAAAAAGTAAACGTAATTCTCTCCTTCATATTTTCTCGACAGCTTATTGACGATAAAATATTTTTTGTTAAGAACCATTTCCTGTGGCAACATCTTCTGAATTTCATCATACATGAGCCAGCTTTCGTTGTCGTAATAAAAGTTATCGGCATTGAGTTCCGCCCATTCGGTCATTTCCTGGAGGTTTGTAGAATCAGAGCTTCTGAACCAAAAGTTAACTTTGTCCAAATCCTCAGCATCTTTGGGGGCTTTAATGAGAATGGCTCTCACCAAATAGTCATCCAATTCAAAATCATCTATATTCTCCTTATAATATTCGGCTATTTCTTTGTCACTTACTGTGGTGTCCAAATGTTTTTGAACCAATCTTTTTTCGTATTCATACATCAATAAAGAGGTCTTGTATTTCTCAATTTTCTCATTAATGAGTTGATCTGCATTGGGGAGTTCGGACTCTGCCTTGTGCAATACGATTTGTTGGGTGATCCAATTCTCAATAAGTGCAGTGCGTCTCATTTCCTTATCAAGTCCTTCAAGTCTTGGATCGACCATTTCGTCTAAATCCGATTCTGTGAGTTGTTTGCCGTACACTTCTGCCACCACTTTGCCCCTAGCTTGAGCCTTATCTGCTTCCTTATCTCCACTACAAGAGTTCAATAAAAACAATACTGCCACACATAGTGCGTGGCAGTATTTAGAAGGTATGTTTTTGAATCTTGTCAATTATTTTTGGATAGAGTACAAAACATCTTCATTGACTTTAATCGGATATTTTGCCTGTAATTCTTTAATCCAGTTTTCTTCCAGTTCATTCTGGTATTTCGCAATGATCGGTCCGCGTGCCTCAGATAAAGCTTTTGGTCCTGCTGGCAAAATCTCTTCCACATCAATCACATAGCAAAGATCTGTATCTTCATCACAAATTACCTTGCTCACTCCCCTTTTCTTAAGTCCCTTTAGGTAACTACGGTCTTCAACTTCAAACTTACCCGTCTCACGCTTCACATTCAACTCAGATTCTTTATTAATGATCTCCACCACTTCTTTATGAGACTTTTTCTTCTTGAGTAATTTTCTGGTTTTCTTCGCCAAATCATAGGTAGGGCAAGTAAAAATGTTGCCCTCAATTCTATCTTCCCACATGAACTCATGCTTGTGTTTTTCATAGAATGCTTCTAATCCGGCAGTATCCTTTTGTGCTTTGCCCCATACTTCCTGTTCAGTGATCTCAAACAGTAAAATGCCTTCTCTGTATTCCTTCATAAGGGCATTCAACTCTGGATCTTTCTTTTCTAATTGAGATTCTTCATAAGCGCTGATCAGGTTTTCTGTGTAAGTTCTATACTTATTCTTCACATAATCTTCTATGTCAGTTGCGCGTTCTTTTCTCTGCTTATTCTCCAGAAATGTCATGAAATCTGCGGTTGAGTATTCTTTACCGGCAAATGAGAATAAAGGCTCTGAGTCTATTACATTAGATTCCCATGTCCCTTCGAAAATGCTTGTATCAACATTAGTGATAACACCGGCAAGGTTACCGTACTCTTTAAAGTTGTATTCCTTCTTCAGTTTAACAAGGAAAGAAGACTTGGATTTGTTGGATCTGGAATCTCTTTTCACTTTAGCTTTAAGAGAAGGCAACATCTCCTCTTTGGACGAGATTGGCTTGTACTCCAATTTTTTCACAATGTGCCATCCGAAATCTGTTTTGAATGGTTCAGAGTAATCTCCATCGTTTTCCAGCTCAAATGATACATCTTCAAATTCGGGAATCATTTTTCCTGTACTAAACATTGGTAGTACACCACCATTGGAGCCATACTTTTTATCATCTGAATATTTCTTAGCAAGTGTTCCGAAATCTTCTCCTCCTTTCAACAATTCGTATATCTCACGAATTTTCTTTTCTGATTTATCTTCACGTCCGGCGGATTTATCAGCAGCAATTAAGATGTGTGCCACCTTAACTTCTCCACGTGCTTCACGTTCATCGGTTTTTTTGATGATATGGTATCCATATCTGGTTCTAACTGGCATGGACAAATCTCCCACTTCCATTGAGTAGACAGCGCATTCAAAAGGGTAAACCATATCAAATGCCTTGAAAAAACCTAAGTCGCCGCCGTTTTGCTGAGCAGAAGGATCTTCTGATCCACCTTTACCTTTGGCTACTTTAATGAACTCTTGTCCATTTAAAATACGCTCTCTGATCTTCAGTGCCTTATTGTATGCAACTAAAGTATCTTCCGGAAGAGCATTGTCGTTGCATCTCACCATGATATGGCTAGCACGTACTTCAGTCTGCATGCGCTCATAGGCTTCATCAATTAAGTTCTGATCCATTTCTTTATCCACCATATATGGACGAACCAGTTGCTTTCTGTAGCCTTCGAGTTCCTTTTTGAAAGATGCCTCTTGATCCATTCCTCTATTCTCTGCTTCAAGAACTTTGAGTTTAAACTTCTTGAAAAGGACCATGTACTCGTCTAAATCTTCTTTAGAGACGGTTTCTTTCTTATAATTCTTGAAAAATATTTGCTCAAATTCTGATTTTGTGACTTTTTGATCACCTACTGTCATCAAGACCGGATCCTGAGCCCATGTATTTAAACCCAAAAATGCGGTCAGTACTAATAAAATTCTCTTTCTCATTATTCCTTCTTTTAATTTATCTAGTGCTGTAGTTTGGTGCTTCTCTGGTAATAGTAACATCATGCGGATGGCTTTCTTTCACACCCGCCGCAGTGATCTTTACAAATTTCGCGCCTTTTAGTGAATTGATGTCTTTTGCACCACAATATCCCATACCGGCTCTCAGTCCTCCGATGAGTTGATAAACTACTTCCGAGAGCTTTCCTTTAAATGGTACACGACCAGAAATTCCTTCGGGCACTAACTTTTTAATATCGTCTTCCATATCCTGGAAATAGCGGTCTTTAGACCCTTTTTGCATGGCTTCCATTGAGCCCATTCCACGATACGTTTTAAACTTTCTTCCTTCGTATATGATGGTTTCTCCCGGAGATTCTTCTACACCGGCAAGCATTGACCCAATCATAATAGTGTCTGCGCCTCCTGCCAGGGCTTTTACGATATCTCCTGTAAACCTAATTCCACCATCTGCTATTAATGGAACTCCAGTACCTTCCATTGCCATGGCAACTTCATGTACAGCAGTTAACTGTGGCACTCCCACACCGGCAATAACGCGTGTGGTACAGATAGATCCAGGGCCAATTCCTACTTTAACAGCATCAGCGCCGGCTTCAACCAGTGCTTTAGCGGCTTCTCCTGTAGCTACGTTTCCAACAACCACATCCAATTGCGGGAATGCAGCTTTAACTTCTTTTAGTTTATCGACAACACCTTTGGTGTGTCCATGAGCAGTGTCAATTACCACCGCATCTACCCCTGCATTAACAAGTGCTTCAACACGTTCTACTGCATCATAGGTCACTCCAACAGCTGCTGCACAACGCAATCTTCCAAAATCATCCTTACAAGCATTTGGGTGTTCTTTGATCTTCAGAATATCTCTAAAAGTGATCAAACCAACCAGTTTACTGTCTTTGGTGATCAAAAGCTTTTCAATTTTGTGTTTTTGAAGAATTTGCTCTGCCTCATGCAATTCTATGCCTTCTTCTGCAGTTACCAGATGACCGGAAGTCATGACCTCAGTGATTGGTCGATCCATATTCTTTTCGAATCTCAAATCTCTGTTTGTAACAATCCCGCGCAAACCTTTGTCTTCAACAACTACAGGAATTCCCCCGATTTTATTTTCACGCATCATTTGAAGGGCATCTCCGACAGTGGCATCCTCAGTAATGGTAACAGGGTCTATAATCATACCACTCTCGTAACGTTTTACACGCCTTACCTGATCCGCCTGTTGATCGATGGACATGTTTTTATGAATAACACCAATTCCGCCCTGGTGCGCCAAAGCAATTGCCAAAGCCGACTCAGTCACTGTATCCATTGCGGCAGATACAATAGGTGTTTTAAGTGTGATGTTTTTAGAAAACTTGGAAGCCAGGCTCACATCTCTGGGCATGACTTCTGAATAGGCTGGTACCAACAATACATCATCGTATGTTAGACCTTCTGTTGCAAATTGATTTGGGGATAATGCCATTGTTTTGAACTTAATTGCTACATAATTAAATTCCCGCAAATCTAAAAAAATAATCAATGCGTTGTACCGAAACTAGAGATTCACATTATATATTTGAACACAAAAAACTGCCAATATGAAAAAGCTAGTGTATATCTGTTTATCAGTTTGTCTACTCAGCGCATGTTCTTCTGAGTCCGAATCATCTAATGACAAAGCGGAGAAAGCAACTGAAGAAGAAACCAAATCTACCGATCAAAAGGAAGATAAAGAGGCCATTCCGGAAGGTTTGGAAGGAGATATACTACCATGTGACTGTTATAAAAAGACTACTGACTTGATGGATAGAGTGGCCAACGGTGAGGATGTTGAAAAAGAACTATTGGCGGTTAACGAGATTTGTGGCGAACTGGCACAAGAAATCGGTGAACAAGCGTTTAAAACCGAAATGGAACTTTGTCAGCGTGCTGATACACTGGATGTTGACATAACTGGTTTAACGGTGTGTGATTGTAAGACTGAAATTACAGCTATGATGGATCGTGCTATGGAAATGGAAACAGATAAGACGCTGGCAACAGAATTCAGGTTGATTCAAGACAAATGTGCTGTATTGGAAGCACAAATGAGCTCGACTAAGTACAAAGCGGCTCTGAAAGCGTGTGATTAATTCGCCTTTTGAATTCCTTTAATTTCAGTAATTGGGTATGGTATTTTGATGCCTTTTTCTCTATAAGCAGTCATTATCGACTTGATGGCCTTATGCTTGGCATTCAGGTACTCGGGATGAACATTTGTAAAGGGAATCCAAAATCTAATGACGTATTGGACACTGAAATCTGACATGTCTTCAAAATAGAATTGAATCGGATTATCTGCTTTGATTCCTTCCAGATTTTTAACCGCATCAATGGTCACTTTTTCAACCAACTCAAGGTCTGAGTCATAATGAACATGACCTTGAAGGTCAATACGTCTTTCAGCCATCACAGAATAATCCGTGTAATTTTCGTCAGTAACCAAACGGTTTGGAATTCCAACAATTTGCCCTTCCGTATTATTCACATAAGTTGCTCTAAGACCAATTCTGGTAACCACCCCTGTTACTCCATTGATTTCTACCATGTGCCCTACGTTTATCGTTGACTTAGAGACGATGATAATTCCGGACAAAAGATTGTGTGCGGTGTGCTGAAAAGCAAAACTGAATGCCAAACCAACTATTCCAATACCGGCGAGAAGTGTGGCCACTGTCTTGTCGAGATGCAGAATTCCCAAACAGGTTAACAAGCCAAATGCCATGATGGCGATCTTTGCTGTGGAAACGAGCATCCCATTCATGGCTTCATTTTTAGACACGAGATGTAAACGCTTGGTAAGGAGTCTTCCCATCAATCTGGAAAAGAAGATGAAGAGGATGAATACCATAATCGCTACCAGAAAATTTGGCAACATGTCCAAACCATGGTCAGCCCACTCTTCTACTCTTTCTGAGATTTTATCCCATGCTTTGTCTAATTGCTTGAATTCTGCCATGCTTTTTTAGGAATTATAGGATCATTGGTGAGTTTTGAAAAGACAAATATAAACTTAGCGCCAAAAAAGATCATATTGGCTGAATAGAATACCCAAATGAGAATCAATGTGATGGACCCAATTACACCGTAGGTAGTTCCCAAATCTGCTGCATGTAAATACCAGGCTATCAACGATCCTCCCAACTGAAACAAAAAAGCGGTTGTAACAGAACCAATGATTAATTTCTTCTTGCTCAGTACGGCGCTGGGTAGTAGTTTGTAGATCATGCCAAAAATGAAAGCGTTCATGATCAAAGCCAAAACAAATTCAACCATTATTAAAGTAAAACCATGGAACATTGGCAGCAATTCGCCCATAAAATCAAGGGAGGTAATGATGAGGGATTCCAGAAAAAAAACTAATACGATTACAAACCCGACAATGATCAAGGTTAAAAAACTTCTGAGTCTATCAATCGCCGATTTGGAGATTTTCCCCAGTGACAAAGGGATATGCCACAACGCGTGTATGGATGTTTTAATTGAATTAAAGACAGCTGTGGATGTAAACAGTAAAATCAATATTCCAACTACTTTAGTAATCCAGGCGGCATCAGAAAAATCCGTCATATTTTCAATGACACCATATATTATCTCAGCGCCTTCCTCTCCAGTTAGGGCTCCAACAAAATGTTCCAGCAAAATATCTTGAACCTGTTGCTTGCCAAAAATTAAACCACAAAAGAAAATAATGACAACCATCATTGGGACCAATGAAATCAAAGTGTAATAAGAGACCGCTGCGCCATGTCGAAATGCCCTTTCTTCATTAAATTCGACCACTGAACGCTTAATGGCTTGAAAAATGGTGTGATTTTTTATAGTTTGAAGCACAAATTCCGTGTTTTAAGAATACTTAGTAATTTAGATGAAAATATTTAATATGAAATTTATTGTTGTTTCAGGGCTTTTAATGGCCTCCTCCGTTTCTTT
>JAUILH010000107.1 GCA_030433115.1 Bacteroidia bacterium
GATTATTATGCAAAAGCATGTTTGAGTCCTGATGTAATCAGGATGAGTTTGCTTTTGCTTACCAGCTCAATCCAATTTTTTCCATCAGGATTTACAGCCTTGATTTTTTCTTTGCTTCGTTTCTTTTGGCGGTTCGCCGCAGCGATCAAGACAAAAGAAATGAAGTGCCCTCCACAGCATAAGTGGTAAAAAATAATTCAATGTATCAAGGAACCACTTTTTCTGAAACCGGACTTACATCTTTTCAATCTGAAAAGTTTCCATTCCAGGAAGCCCTCTCCATCCTGGAACACTCAGGAAAGCGCCTCTACGGAGACCACTTCCAGATTCACGAGCAGGATCACCTGGTCATCTTCAAACTCCTGGTCTATTTCCTTCGCGACAAAGAAAACGCCTCCTCATTAAGCATTTCATTCCGCAAGGGAATCCTCCTCACTGGCCCCATTGGTTGCGGTAAGACTTCTTTAATGAACCTTATGCGATACATCTCTGCAGCATATACCCATCATGTGATGAAACCCTGCCGACAGATCACCTTTGAATTTCATCGTGATGGATTTCCCGTGATCGACAAATACAGCGAACATTCATACGAACCGAAAGATGGCCAGCTGGTGCCCAAAACCTATTGCTTCGATGATCTGGGAGCAGAAAGCACCATCAAGTATTTTGGAAACGACACGAACGTAATGGCAGAAATCCTCTTGAGTAGGTATGACCAGTTTGTCAGCCAGGGAATGCTTACTCACATCACAACTAATCTAACGTCAAACCAAATCGAGGAGGCCTATGGACCAAGAGTCAGATCCAGACTCAGAGAGCAGTGCAATTTGATATCATTTAGTTCTGCTGATAAGCGTGTTTAATCGTGCTTCCCTTGGAGTGCCCGACAAGGGAGCTGTCCGCACGTCAGAGTAGTTGTGTAATATGATTTATTTTTCGAGTGAGGACAAACGAAGAAAATACTAATCTGAAATTCTCATAACGCGGTATTATTTATTTTGTGCAATTTTCTAATCCAGTGTTTGAGATATTTCGCAATAACCATTTCATTTAGTTATATTTAATGTTAGATATAGTTATTTGTAAATGGGAAAGAAATACCGAATATCCAAAATATTGAAAATTGGTTCCCCTGATGCGGAAACTGATGATATTTTATTTGATACGTTTGTTCAAAGCGACTTGCTTGAAGAAATTATTGATACTAGAAGTAATAAATCCATTCTTCTAGGTCGGACAGGTTCAGGAAAAAGTGCGATTATAAAGTATATAGAAGGCAACTTTGAAGATGTAAAAAGACTAGCACCGGAAGAGTTGTCGTTAAGATTCTTAAGCAATTCTACAGTCTTAACCTATTTCAAAAGCCTAAATGTTAATCTCAACCTTTTTTTTAAAGTTCTTTGGAGGCATGTTTTTATCGTTGAATTATTGAAAATGTACTTCAGAGATGATTTTGATAAGAAATTACAAAATCGTTGGTATCATTATCTAAGAGAAAAATTCCTAAAACAAATTGGAAAAATTGATCCAAAGAAAGAAAAAGCAATTAACTATTTGGATAAATGGACTGATAATTTTTGGGAAGATACCGAATACCGTATTAGAGAGTTAACGAACTCACTTTCTAATAATTTTGCCGTTGGTGTAGGAATAAACAATTCGCATTTCAATTCTAAGGCTCAACTCGAGCAAGCCATTAAACAGAGTTCAATAGTAGATGTTAAGCACAAAGCTGAATCTATAATACACGATTCTCAAACTAAAGAACTAATTGAAATATTCAATATCATGCGAGATGATCTATTCAATGATCATCAAAGAAAACTCTATTTGGTGGTAGATGACCTAGATAAAGAATGGATCGAAAACAGTTTCAGGTATGATCTGATTGATGCCATGGTTGAGGTTATCAAAGAATTTCGTCAATTCAATGGTGTGAAAATTGTAATTAGTTTAAGAGAGAATCTTTCAGATTTATTAAAGTTAGGTATTAATCATGCCGGTGGTCAACGAGAAAAATATAAGCCTCTTTATGCAAAATTAAGCTGGTCAGAAAATGACTTAAAAACTCTTCTTGATAGGAGGTTAAAATATGTTACTGATGATAATTTAGATGTTAAGACGGCATTTTACGAAAAAAGAAGAAATCGAGAGACAGGATTTCAATACGTTCTTAACAGAACGTTTATGAGACCCAGAGATTTGATTTCATACGTTAATCATGCATTTGAAAACTCTAAAAACAAAGCTTATTTCACAAAAGACATCATTTATAAAGCCGAAATCCCATATTCAATAGATCGTTTTGAAGCTTTGGAAGATGAATGGAGGGAAAACTATGGAAACATTGGTTATATCTGTAATTTTCTAAATGGCATTCATAATGGCTTCATGTTAAAAAGTCTTACAGAAGATAGGTTTGAAGATATTTATTTAGATGACAATATTGAAAACAGTTTTAAAGGCCCTCTTTTGGATGCAGTTAAGGATTGGAAATCCAATAATATAAATAGCATTGGATTTTTTAAGAAAATAGTCTTTTTACTTTATCATATTGGGATTTTGGGAGTTAAAAAAGGATCTAGTTTCCCGATAGCTTTTTTCTACGATGAAATTTCCATTCGAAAGGAAGATATTTCAAACAGTAACAAGTATTTTGTACATCCATCACTTTTTTCATATTTCAAGGTAATTGACATGGATCAATTGCCAGAATCCAACTAACACCATTTCAATTAAATGGCCAAAAAACAAACCAAACAAAAATCCATGGAAGAGACCCTCTGGGACTCTGCCAATAAACTCCGTGGTACCGTAGAATCCTCAGAATACAAACACGTAGTGCTTGGGCTTATCTTCCTCAAGTTTGCCAGTGACAAGTTTGAAGAACGACGCAATGAACTGATTGCCGAAGATCAGGAAGACTTTTTGGAGATGACGGAGTTCTACACCATGAAGAATGTCTTTTTTCTACCTCCCGAATCCCGCTGGAGTTACATCATGGAGCACTCCAAGCAGAGCGACATTGCAATAAAGATCGATACGGCACTGCATACCGTGGAGAAAAACAACCAAAGCCTCAAAGGCGCTTTGCCGGACAATTACTTCTCTCGACTCAATATGGACGTGAGCAAACTGGCTGCCTTGCTCGATACCATCAACAACATTGACACCCTACGCGACAAACAGCAGGATATTGTTGGTAGAGTGTACGAATACTTCCTTAGCAAATTTGCCCTGGCCGAGGGAAAAGGTAAAGGCGAATTTTACACCCCAAAAAGCATTGTAAACCTCATTGCCGAAATGATAGAGCCATACAAAGGCATCATCTATGATCCGGCTTGTGGTTCTGGTGGTATGTTCGTGCAGTCCATCAAGTTCATAGAGAGTCATCACGGCAATAAGCGAGAGGTGTCTATCTATGGTCAGGAGTACACTTCTACCACTTACAAACTAGCCAAAATGAATCTTGCCATTCGTGGCATCTCTGCCAATCTTGGTGCTGTGCCTGCTGATACCTTTGGCCGTGATCAGCACCCTGATCTGAAGGCAGATTTTATCATGGCCAACCCACCGTTTAACCAAAAGGACTGGCGGGGGCCTGATGAACTGATAGATGATCCACGATGGAAAGGATATGAAGTGCCACCAACGAGCAATGCTAATTACGGCTGGATTCTCAATATGGTGAGCAAACTCTCTCAAAATGGCGTGGCAGGTTTCATACTTGCCAATGGCGCACTTTCCGGAGGAGGTGCAGAGTACGAGATTCGGAAAAAGCTGATCGAGAACAAGCTGGTAGAGGCGATCGTGATCCTGCCACAAAACATGTTTTATACAACGAACATTAGCGTAACGCTGTGGATTCTGAATAACAACAAGAGAGAACGAACAATCAAAATCCCTGATGGAGAGAGGCACTATCGTAACCGTGAAAATGAAGTGCTATTCCTGGATCTACGAGAGATTGGAGAACCTTTCGAGAAGAAATTCACTCAGTTCTCTCCTGAGCAGATCACTAGTATTGCCAAAACCTATCATGACTGGCAGCAGACCAGCGGTCATCCTGAGGCTCTCGAAGGATACCGCAATACACCGGAGTATTCATACTCCGCCACACTGGATGAAATCAGAGCCAAAGACTACTCCCTGGTACCCAGCAAATACATCGAGTTTGTGAACCGCGATGAGAATGTGGACTTTGATGAAAAGATGACAACTCTGCAACAGGAGTTTGCTGACCTCCTGAAACAAGAACAGGACTCTAAAGATGAATTGCTTAAAGTGTTTGATAAACTTGGTTATAAAATCAGTCTTGAACCATAATTATCTGATGATGAAATATGAGGATTTGACATATAAGATTATTGGTTGCGCTATGGAAGTTCATAAACAACTAGGTAATGGATTTCAGGAAGTGATTTATCAAAGAGCCTTAGCCATCGAAATGCAAATGCAGGGCATTGAGTTTAGTAGAGAACATGAAATGGCATTACAATACAAGGGATATGACATTGGTACCAGGAGGGTTGACTTTTTTGTTGAAAACAAAATAATGGTTGAAATAAAAGCCCTGATAAACCTTGAGGATGTTCACCTCGCACAGGCCATGAATTATGTGGAAGCGTATGGACTTGAAATTGGTTTACTGATAAATTTTGGAGCAAAAAGCTTACAGCACAAGCGGGTTCATAACAACAGTTTCATCCATGACGGGAATAAAAAATCAGGGAATCTGGTCAGTCATGAAAATCAAGGTTCAGACAATTTTCAAAACCCTGGGCTATGAAATCGAACTATAGGAAGATCGGGGAATTTATTCATTTGGTAGATGAGCGAAATAAGGATTTGGAGATCACAACCTTATTGGGCTTAAGTATCAGTAAAGTCTTTATTCCTTCAGTGGCCAATACTATTGGTTCGGACATGGCCAATTATAAAATCATTCGAAAGGGACAGTTTGCATGCAGTATTATGCAGGTTCGAAGGGATAAGAAAATGCCAGTCGCATTGCTTCAGGATTTTGAAGAGGCTATCATTTCTCAGGCTTATCCGGTTTTTGAAGTAAATGATCCACTGGAATTGGATCCTGAGTACTTGATGATGTGGATGAGCAGAAGCGAGTTTGATCGACATGCTTGTTTTCTGGCAGTGGGTGGAGTTCGTGGTAGTCTGGAATGGGAGGATTTTCTGGAAATGCCAATTCCTGTTCCCTCACTCGAAAAGCAGCGAGAGATCGTAGCGGAATATAACACAGTAGTCAACCGCATCAAACTCAACGAGCAGCTCAACGAAAAACTGGAAGAAACCGCCCAGGCACTGTACAAGCGTTGGTTTGTAGATTTTGAGTTTCCAGTGGAGCTGTCCTCCCCTCAAGGGGAGGTGCCTGAAAGGCGGAGGGGTTACAAATCCTCCGGTGGCCACATGGTTTACAATGAAGAGCTTGGGAAAGAGATTCCTGAGGGATGGGATTTAATGAATTTATCTGAAATCTGCGAGATTACTTTTAGTAAAAGAATATATCAATCTGAGTATACTTCTGAAGGTGTGCCATTTTACCGTAGTAAGGAAATAATCTTGAAGAGCAAAGGTTTACCAATCCATAGTGCACTCTATATTTCACTTAACCGACGCAATGAAATTGTAAAGAAATTTGGTGGAATAAATGAAGGTGATATTTTATTAACAGCAGTTGGTACAATAGGAATAAGTTATATGGTAAGTGAGAAGGATGATTTTTATTTTAAAGATGGAAATCTCTTCTGGTTTAGGTTGTTTAAAAAGAGAGGTTATAATTCCTTGATTTTCGAATGGATGCAGAATGAATTATTTGCCAATTCTTTAGAAGAAATCACATTTGGTTCCACCCAGCGTGTAATTACCACAGCTGCTGTGTATTTAATGAAGCATTTAATTCCAAAAGACCAGACTCTATTTGAATTTGATAATAGGATAAATGGTTTGCGACAATATATAGTTAATCTCAAGGAGCAGATTAGTACGCTTTATGAAATTAAAAATCTAATCCTGTCTAAAATGACTGTAGTAGAGGAGGAGAGGGAGGTAGCCTAAAAGTATCAAAATATGGATATAGAGAAACTAAAGAACTTAATTGAAAGCTGTCATTTGAATTTTTTGATTGGATCAGGTGCCTCAAGAAATCATCTAGGAACATTAGGCAATATTGAAGAATTATTAACTGAGCTAGCTAATTCCAAATTTGATGAAGAAAAGAAAATACTACTAGATGCTACCATAAAGTACCAATATTTCATTGTCGCTATTAAAGGGAATCTCGAGATTTTAGATGGTGATGATGACGAATTAAATAAGACTAGAAAATCATATCAATCTTTTATTCACTCTATTAACTATTTCCTTAGAAGACGAAAGAGCAATCTTCTTTCTAAGCAAGCAAACTTGTTCACTACCAACATGGATTTGTTTCTTGAATCCACTTTGGAGCTTGAGAATGCAGAATATAATGATGGTTTTTCAGGTAAACTGAATGCTAAATATGGAACTGAAAATTTTCATAATTCAATATTCAAGTTAAGTACACATTACGATATTCGTTCTGAGGTTCCACTATTTAACCTTTTTAAGTTACATGGCAGTTTGAACTGGCTCGAATCTGAAAAGGGAATTGAATATGATTATGGTCTAAAGTCATTAAACGATATTGCTGGTATCGATTGTCCAGAGGAGGATTTTATTTCTATTCATAGTGATGAAGGGGTGCCATTAAACCTTACTGAAATCAGCTCGAAACTAGAAGAACTTGGAGTTGTAAAGAAAGAAGTACATGAAGCCTTTCTTGCGGCCTATGATAAGTTGGTCATGATTAACCCTACAAAGGACAAGTTTGCAACAACAACCCAAAATCTTCTTTTTTATGAACTTTTAAGAATGTATTCAAATCATTTAGAACGGGAAAATTCAGTTCTATTCGTGTTTGGTTTCTCCTTTGCCGACGAACATGTACGGGAGATCACCAAGCGAGTTGCACTAGCAAATCCAACTTTGTTGATAATCATTTTCGCCTATAATCAAGAAGCAAAAGTGAGTATTGAAGGATTAATTGGTCAAAAGTCCAATATCATAATTCTTGCTCCAGAAGAAGGTCAAGCTGGCTATACATTGGGAACCATAAATGAGAAATTTTTCAAAAATGTGATTACCAAAATTGAAGATCAAAATAAAGTAGCCAATGTCTAAAAATACTCTCGAAATAGAGGATGTTCTTAGGGTAGGAAAGGTTGTTTCTGTAAAGGGACGATCCATCGAAGTGTTGGTTGATAAATCAAAAAACGGGTCTCATTTACTCTACAACGGAGAATTGATTAAGAATATTTCGGTAGGAAGTTATGTCAAAATTGCTAAAGGTTTCGAATCGTTCATTGGAAAAATAGAGGGAGAATATATTACTGAGGACAAGGTTTATCAGGATAAAATTTATCTTAATGAAAAAGATAAAATCAAACGAATCCTGAATATTAAACTACTCGGATACATTGAAAGTGGGAAATTCAAACAAGGAATTAAGGATCTTCCGCTAATAGATAATGAATGTTATCTGGTTTCTCAGGATGAGTTTAAGAAGGTTCATTATTTCCTGAAAGAGATCAATGGAAAGCTCGACGAGGAGTTGGAGGTCGGACATCTTGCAAATGAAAGGGGTAAGGAAATCATTCTTGGTGTCAATAGTTTATTTGCAAGTCATATTGGAATTTTCGGCAATACTGGAAGTGGTAAGTCTTACACCTTAGCAAGTCTTTATCATCGTTTGTTCGAGAAATATAAGGATGAACAGCGATTTAAAGAAAACGCCAAGTTTATAATAATTGACTTCAATGGGGAGTACCTAATGCCAGAAGGCGATGACAATATTATTGTACATTCAGAATACAAAAACACATATAATTTAAGCACTAGAAGAAATGATTCAGATAAATTTCCAATTTCTGCAAGTGAAATCAATGATGATGATTTTTGGTCAATATTCCTGACAGCAACCGACAAAACGCAAAAACCATTTTTAAAGCGCGCTCTGTCCAATGAATTTTATTTCTCAAGGTTTGATACAATTGAAAATTTCCGTTGGTGCTTAGGGAATGTAATCCAGAATCTAATTGAAAGGGGATCCGATAAAAGTGATATACTTCAGTTCCTGAGTGAAACTTCCAGTGCAATTGGTGGTAATGCTACTCTTGAAGAAATTCGAAATGACTATTCATCTAAATTAAAATGGCATAATTCGAATACTACGTTCTATTATGAAACTCCACCCACAATTTATTTAGCTGATCCTCAATTTAAAGGTGTGGTAATTGATCAGCCGATCAATCAGGTAAATGTCGACCTGAATAGTGTTTCTGATTTACAAAAAATCAGATTGAGAGTGGTATTTGAGTATTATAATGAAATTGCAAAATTCGATCTTAATACTGAGCATATCTCACCTCTAATTAAACGGCTGAAGAGGATCGAAGAACTTGATAGAATTATTACCATATCAGATGATTTCAGCGATAATTTTTTAGACATAATTTCATTATCAGATGTCAATACCTCTATGAAAAAAGTTATTCCCCTGTTAATCTGTAAGCAGGTATATGACAAAAAAAAAGCAAGCAAGAGATTCATCTAAGTACCTGAATATTATCATTGACGAAGCACATAATATTTTGTCTTATAGTTCTCAGAGAGAAAGTGAAACTTGGAAGGATTATCGCTTGGAGACTTTTGAAGAGATTGTAAAAGAGGGCAGGAAATTTGGTGTGTTTTTAACCATAGCCAGTCAGAGACCATCGGATATTTCACCAACTATAATTTCTCAACTACATAACTACTTTTTGCACCGTCTCATTAATAATAAGGACATTGAAGCAGTGGAAAGAACCATTTCATATTTGGATAAGGTGTCATTTGACTCTCTTCCGATATTACCAACCGGAACATGTGTTCTTGCTGGATTAAGTGCACAAGTACCACTTATAATTGAGGTTAATAAGATTCCAGATGAGAATGAGCCTCAGAATAAGACGATAAAGCCAACAGAATTCTGGTCATAAATTATGGTTGATAGGCTTTATATTATCGGAAATGGATTTGATCGCTATCACGGTCTAGACACAAGCTATCAATCATTTGGGTTATATCTGCAGAGGAAACACTGCTACGTAATCTACGAATTATTGACCGAATATTTTGGCTTACCAGACCTTGACGAAGATGATGAAGAAAGCAAGTGGGATCCATTATGGTCGGAATTTGAACAAAGGTTAGCTGAAATGGAATACGATGAAATATTAGAGGATAATTCTTATTATGTAGGAGATGCTGCCGGTTCTAATAAAGCCAGTGATTGGCACGCCTATGAGCAGGTTATGGACGATATTGTTGACAGGCTAACAGTGAAACTTAGGGAGGCGTTTAAAAAATTTATTCTTAACGTATCCTTTTCAACTTCCATTGACTCGATGAAACTGAAATTAGATCAGGATGCGACCTTTTTTACATTTAATTATACAGATACCCTTCAAAGGTACTACGGCATCCCGGACAACAATATTTTACATATTCATGAAAAAGCTTTGGGATCAAAGGAGTTGATTCTTGGACATGGGACAGATCCTGACATGTTTGATCGTCATGAAGACGCGCCTCCAGATGGATTAACAGATGAAGAAATGATGGAGTGGGAGCAGAATATGAATGATCAATATAATTTCTCTTACGAGAGAGGAAAGGATTCGCTGCAGACTTATTACGCAGGTTCGCACAAAACAACAGAATCAATTATTAGAGGTAATCAATTATTCTTTGATCAATTGAAAAATTCTAAAGAGGTTGTTGTTTTAGGGCATTCATTATCAGATGTTGATCGGCCGTATTTCGAAAAGATTATTTCAACGGTTCCCAAAAATTCAAAGTGGATTGTGTCTTTCTACGGGGATGAAGAGAGGAAATCACATAAGCAGCAACTTTTAAAAATGGGGCTCAATGAAAAACAGATTTCTTTAGTAACTATGGACAGTTTAAAATGAAATTTTCTATAGCAAACATCAAATCCAATGCCTGAAACCACCCGCATAGAATACAAACAAGAACTAACCGATGGTTTAGAGAAAGAAGTCATCGCCTTTCTCAACTACCATGAGGGCGGTATCATCTACATAGGCATAGACAAATCCATGAAGACAATCGGGCTTACTGACGCTGATGGTTCGGCACTCAAAATAAAGGACAGGCTCAAACACAACATTGCCCCCTCTTGTCTTGGGCTTTTCGATATTCAGATTCAGGAAAAGGATGGTCTTGACATCATCAAGCTCATTGTGGCCAGTGGGCCTGAGAAACCCTATCACCTTCCCAAATATGGCCTGACCCCCAAAGGCACCTATCTGAGAATTGGCACAGCTGCAGAGCCCATGCCTCAGAAGTTGATCGATGAACTGTTTTCCAAACGTACCCGAGCATCCATTGGGAGGATCCGCTCCAATCATCAGGATTTGAAATTCGAGCAGTTAAAGATCTATTATCAGGAGCAAGGTAAGCCCCTCAATGATGCTTTTGCTAGAAACCTGGAATTACAAACAGAATCCGGCGATTTGAACTATGTAGCCTATCTTTTGGCAGATGTAAATACCAATTCTATCAAGCTGGCGAAATATTCTGGCAACACTAGGGTAGATTTAATAGAGACCAATGAATACGGCAATTGCTCTTTGGTAAAGGCGACCAAGCAAGTGTTGGACAAAATTGAGTTGGAGAATAAGACCACAGCACAAATCACGTCCAGTATGCGAAAAGAAACACGTCTGTGGAATCCCATTGCACTGCGTGAAGCCATTATCAATGCTTTCGTTCATAATGATTACACCAAGGAAGTACCACCCAAGTTTGAGATATTTGGTGATCGAATAGAAATCACCTCTGCGGGGAGCCTGCCGGATGGCTTAAGCCAGGAGGAGTTTTTTGAGGGCTACTCAGTTCCCAGAAATAAAGAAATCATGCGCATCTTTAAGGATCTGGATTTGGTAGAGCAGTTGGGGTCTGGTGTACCTCGTATCTTGGAACATTACGGCAGGGATTGTTTCAAGTTTAGCGACAACTTTCTGAGAATGTCTTTTCCTGCTGCCGTACCTATCACCTCTCAGTCTGGTAACCAAGTGAGTAACCAAGTGAGTAACCAAGTGAGTAACCAAGTGGATCTCGATAAATTAGTAGAAGCCATTAAAAGAACTTTGCAAGGTGAGCCATACCAGCCTGCAGACACCAGCCTTCGCAAATACACCGAAGAAGCACGGGATCTTTCAGAAACATCAATAAAAATCATTGCTTTTTGCCAAACCCCTCGCAAGCGAAAAGAGATACTTGAAGAGGCCTTAGGTCTTTCCAATCAAACCAAAAACTTCAAAGCGAATATATCACCATTGATCGATGCTGATTTCATCCAATATACCATCAAAGACAAGCTCAATAGCCAGCACCAAAAATACGTGATCACTACTAAGGGCAAAGTAGCCTTGTTTGTCAGAAACTATCAGGAAAAATGAAATTCACCGAATCAGCCCTGGAAAACGCCTTTCTTGAACTGCTACAAGAACAAGATTATACCTACGAAAAAGGAGAAGATATCCCTCGCAATCCTTCAGAAGTACTTATCAAAGAGGATTTGAAGACTTACCTTCGGGAGAGATATAAGTTCGACCAAATCACTGAAGTAGAAATTGATGGCATCATTCGCCATTTGGAAACATTCCCTGCTTCTGACCTCTACGAAAGCAATAAAGCCATCATGAAATTTATCACCGATGGTTATACGCTGAAAAGAGAAGATCGGAGCAAAAAAGACTTGCATATCGAGCTGGTTGATTTTAGAAAATCGAAACAGGAAAGTGCATCATCAGAAGCATTATCGGTGGCTGCAGAATCATCAGAAGCCTACAGTGAGCCAGCCAATATCTTCAAAGCAGTAAATCAGTTTGAGATCATTGGTTTCGAAAAGCGCATCCCGGATGTTATCCTGTTTATCAATGGCTTGCCTCTTGTAGTAGTTGAGTTCAAAAGCGCCATCCGTGAGGAGGCCACCATTTTCAATGCTTATGAGCAATTGACTATTCGATATAAAAGAGATATTCCGGAACTTTTCAAGTACAATGCTTTCTGTATTATCAGTGATGGCGCCAACAATAAAGCAGGTTCCTTCTTTGCCAAATATGATTTCTTTTATGCCTGGCGAAAGATCAATCCAGAGGATACCAAGGAAGTAGATGGCATTGCTTCGCTTCATACCATGGTCAAAGGAATGCTGGATAAAAACCGTCTTTACGACATCATTCATCATTTCATCATGTTTCCTGATGCCAGCAAGAAAGATGAGAAGATTGTTTGTCGATATCCACAATATTACGCTGCTACCAAGCTTTTCAACAACATTCTGAACCATCAGAAACCCGAAGGTGATGGTAAAGGAGGCACCTATTTTGGTGCAACAGGTTGTGGTAAAAGCTACACCATGCTTTTCCTCACCAGGTTGTTGATGAAAAGTGTCTATCTGTCCAGCCCAACCATCATTTTGATTACAGACAGGACTGATCTGGACGATCAGCTTTCAGGTCAGTTTACCAATGCCAAACGTTACATTGGTGATGATCAGGTAATCAGCGTGGAAACCAGAGACCATCTGAAAGAATTACTCCAGGGACGAAACAGTGGAGGCGTTTTTCTGACCACCATCCACAAATTCACCGAAGCAACTGATCTCCTCACGGATCGTACCAATGTGATTTGCATTTCCGATGAAGCACATAGAAGCCAAATCAATCTGGATCAAAAACTGAAAGTCACTAAAGATGGCGTGACCAAAACTTTTGGTTTTGCCAAATACCTCCACGATTCATTACCTAATGCCACTTATGTCGGTTTCACAGGCACACCAATTGATGCCACCATGGATGTTTTCGGTGAAATTGTGGACAGCTACACCATGACCGAGTCTGTGAAGGATGAAATCACCGTCCGTATAGTCTATGAAGGCCGGGCAGCTAAAGTCATCCTCAACAATCAAAAGCTCAAGGAGATTGAAGCATACTACGCCCAATGTGCGGAGGATGGCAGCTCCGAACATCAGATAGAACAAAGCAAAAAAGCTTCGGCACAGATGAATGCGATCATTGGTGATCCTGACAGAATCAAGGAAGTAGCCAATGACTTCATCAAACACTATGAGGAACGTGTTTATGAAGGCTCCACAGTAAAAGGCAAAGCAATGTTTGTCTGCAGTACTCGCCCAATTGCTTATGAGTTGTACAAAGAAATCATATCCCAAAGACCGGATTGGGCAGAAATCAAAATAGCAGAAGAAGGTGCTGTCTTGACTGAAAAGGAAAAGCGGGAAATCAAACCCATGCCTCGGGTCCAGATGGTCATGACCAGAAATCAGGATGACCCGAAAGAATTGTATGACTTACTAGGCACCAAGGATGATCGAAAAGAGCTTGATCGCCAGTTCAAAGAAGCCAAGTCCAATTTCAAAATTGCCATTGTGGTAGATATGTGGCTCACCGGTTTTGACGTACCTTTTCTGGACACGATCTACATCGATAAGCCGATCAAACGTCACAACCTCATTCAAACCATTTCTCGGGTGAACCGAAAGTTTGAAGGAAAACCGAAAGGTTTGGTGGTGGATTACATTGGCATCAAAACCGAAATGAACAAAGCCCTGGCACACTACTCCAAAGTGGATGGTGCCAATTTTGAAGAAATCGAACATTCCGTGAATGTGGTAAAGGATCAGCTGGATTTGCTTTCACGATTGTTTCACACCTTCGATGATACATCATATTTCGAAGGTTCGTCCGTAAATCAACTCAATTGCCTCAACAATGCCGTGGAATTTGTCCAGATGACAAAAACCATTGAAAACAGATTTCTCGGTTTGGTGAAGCGACTCAAAGCTGCCTATGACATCTGCTGCGGAAGTGAAGAAATCACAACGGAACAGAGAGACTACATCCACTTTTACCTGGCCATCCGATCCATCGTGATAAAACTCACACGAGGAAATGCTCCGGACACAGCCCAGATGAATGCACGGGTGAGAGAAATGATCTCGGAAGCACTCAAAAGTGATGGTGTGGAAGAAATCTTCAAAATAGGAGAGGAGAAGCAAAAGGAGTTTGACCTGTTTGATGAAGAACACCTTGCACGTCTGGAAAAGATCAAACTGCCAAACACCAAAATGAAACTCCTTATCAAATTGCTTTCTCAGGCATTGGACAACTTCAAAAAAATCAACAAAGCCAAAGGCACAGATTTCTCCAAACAAATGAAGGCCATTGTTGACAAATACAATGAACGCAAAGAGCAGGATACATTCAGGGGAGAAGTTGTGGATGACTTCTCCAATGAAATCATTGAACTCTACAGGGCATTGCTGGAAGAAAGAAAATCATTTGGAGAGAAAGGGATTGACATTGAGGAAAAAGCCTTTTATGACATCCTGTTTTCACTTTGCAAAAAATATGACTTTAGCTACCCTGAGGACAAACTCATAGTATTGGCATCAGAGGTGAAAAAGGTTGTCAACAACATCGCCAAATATGCCGACTGGAACAAAAAAGAAGACACCAAAGCCGAGCTGAGAGTAGAGCTTCTCCTCCTCCTCAAAAAGCACAACTACCCACCAGTGGATAAAGACGAAGTGTACAAAGAAATTTTTGAGCAGGCCGAGAATTTGAAGAGGTATAAGGGGTGATAGTTTTTATGTTCTTGCATTTCAAGTTACCTCATAATAGACTCTAAGAGAATCA
>JAUILH010000108.1 GCA_030433115.1 Bacteroidia bacterium
CTTCAGACCACACGACATTTCCCATATTATTGACGACCTCACATTTTTTGCAAGAATTGGGCGCGACAACGGAACGTGCCATGTAAGCACATGAATTCAATGAAATGGCAATGCTCAAATAGGCGATCACAACCACTCCACTGCTCAATATTACGTTGAATCTGGACATCATACGCGTTCAATTACTGTGGCGTAACCCTGACCGACTCCAATACACATAGTAACCAATGCATAACGCTTGTTGGTTTTTTGTAGCTCAATGGCTGCTGTTTGAAGGATACGTGTTCCGGACATTCCTAGTGGATGCCCAATTGCAATCGCTCCTCCATTAGGGTTGATTCTGGGGTCATCATCTGCCAAGCCCATCTTTCTAGTGCAGGCAAGAGCCTGAGCAGCAAATGCTTCATTCAGTTCAATAATGTCCACCTGATCCAGGGTAATTCCAGCTCGCTTAAGCGCTTTTTCACTGGCGTAAACCGGACCAATTCCCATGATTCTTGGTTCAACACCGGCTACCGCACCGGATACAATTCGTGCCATCGGTTTTAAGTCGTGATCTTTCAAGCCTTGCTCAGAGGCAATAAGCATGGCCGCTGCACCATCATTCAAACCAGATGCGTTTCCTGCAGTAACACTGCCGCCTTCTTTTTTGAAAGCTGCTCTCAATTTGCCCAAAACCTCAAGACTAGAGTTAGGTTTGATAAACTCATCATGCTCAAAAATGATGGGATCTTTTTTTCTTTGTGGAATGCTCACAGACACAATTTCCTCAGCCAAACGTCCGGATTTCTGAGCCGCAGTTGCTTTCATTTGTGACCAATAAGCAAATTGATCCTGATCCTTACGAGAAATGTTGTACATCTCTACTAGGTTCTCCGCAGTTACACCCATACCATCAGTTCCGTATAACTCCTTCATCTTTGGGTTGACAAAGCGCCATCCAAATGACGAGTCATGCATTTGGGCATCTCTACCAAAAGGTTTGGATACTTTAGAAATAACCCAGGGACCTCTCGTCATATGCTCTACACCACCAGCAACATAAATGTCTCCATCTCCGTTTTTTATGGCTCGCATGGAATTAATGGCAGCCGCCATTCCTGAAGAACAGAGTCGATTAACCGTTTCTCCGGGCACAGTGAAAGGCAATCCCGCCAGAAGCAGAGCCATTCTGGCCACATTTCTGTTGTCTTCTCCTGCTTGATTAGCACAACCCATTATCACGTCTTCAATCGCTGCTGGATCTAAAGATTCATTTCTAGACATTAATTCTCTGAGCACAATTGCGCCCAAATCATCACATCTTACCGGAGCTAGTGTGCCTCCAAAATTTCCAATTGGCGTTCTAATGCCATCTACTATGTATGCTTCACTCATATCGTTATATTAATAAGTTATCA
The DNA here is from genome assembly GCA_030433115.1 of Bacteroidia bacterium. Classification (GTDB taxonomy): domain Bacteria; phylum Bacteroidota; class Bacteroidia; order Flavobacteriales_D; family JAUILH01; genus JAUILH01. The sequence goes on from JAUILH010000108.1 coordinate 1,401, forward strand.
TCACCATTTTTTTGATGTCCTGTATACCGTCCCCTTAAACAATGCCACAGTCTGATCATGTTGATTTCGAATAGTAATGTGATAAATCCCAATTTTGTTGCTCAAACTCATTTCTTCTACCAAGGTGGTTAAAATATCTCCTTCCTTGACTTGTTCTGTATGAGAAATAGACGTCTCAACCGACACGCTCATTCTACCATGACCATTGGCGGCAAAAGCCAACGCACTGTCTGCAAGAGAATAAGTGATTCCCCCGTGGGCAATGCCAAAACCGTTGAGCATTTCTTGCCGCACAGTGAGTTGCAAAACGCTTTTACCCGCTCCGTCTTCAATTCTTTTGATGCCAAGCCACTTGCTAAAAGGATCGTTGTTGTACATTTTGTCAACGACCAATTTGGGGGCCAACTGTTCATTATCCATTGAACCTTAAAAATAAGAATACTTTGCAGAAAGAAATTCAATTGGCACAAAAAATACATCCATTCCGGATGTCATGAATTTAACTCTCCAAGATTGTGTCATTTTTGGCTTTACGGTTCTGCAGATAGATGATATTTTGAATCAAAATATGAAAAGTATGAGATCAATATTATTGGGATTGAGTTTGATGATGGGGGTGAATGTGAGTTTAGCGCAAGACACAACTGTAGTTCAAACCCTTGAGTTTGCAGATATTACGAAAAGAAGAGGCTGGTACGTTTTTCCTCCGGATACGGGAAATGTGCGCCAGGTTTTAATGTATTATACTCTGAAATGTGATCCGCAAACCACTCAGGATGGATATGATTGTGGAGAGTGGGATTATACAACACTAACAAATTTGTATAAATACGATGGTGTTGGAACTCCTATTTTTAGTATAAATGGACAAAGACCAGATACGGTTCGGTATATGAATCAGGCGGTGTATGATTATTATCAGTCTTATCAATATTTTCCAAACTATACCAGTACTTCAGGAGAAACGTCACATATTGTTGGGACCGGAGTTCTTAATTCAAATGAACCATTAAATACTGGATTCGCCAGTTCTAAAGCTCAGTACATTTACACTGCGGCAGAATTGAATGCCGCAGGTATCACAGGAGCCGGGGATATTCATAAACTCGAATTAGATGTAGCTGCCTTGGGTGGACAAATCAGCGATCTCACCATTAAGTTGAAAAATAGTGCTTTGCTTGAATTGACACCGACCTCTTATGAAACAACGGGACTTCAAGAGGTATATCAATTGAATTCTAACCTGGTTTCAGGTGTGAATACATTTAATTTTCATACACCATTTAGCTGGGATGGTACTTCCAATGTAGTGCTTGAATTGTCGTTCACCAATGCTGTTGGCGGTGCTATTCATTCGGTGGTAAGTGAGCTAACAACATTTAATTCTGGTGTTGTAAGCAATGCCGATAACGGATATTTGGATTTCAGTGCTTCAGAGTATGTAGAAATCCCAAATTCAATTTTTGCCCCTATTGATTCCTTCATTACAATTAGCTTTTGGTGCTATGGAGATGAAAACATGATGCCAATGAATAGCTATGCATTTGAAGGAAGAGATGCAGCAGGAAATAGAGTGGTTAATGCGCACTTGCCATGGAGTAATAGTGAAGTGTATTGGGATGCAGGCAATTCCGGAGGAGGCAGTTATGATAGAGTCAATGCCCTTGCCAATTTTAGTGATTTTGCTGGCCAGTGGAATCATTGGGCTTTTGTGAAAGATGTGTCTACAGGAGTTTTAACGGCTTACCTGAATGGTGTCCAGTTTATGACCGAACCGGGTAACTTCCGAACTATGGCTGGAATCGAAAATTTCCGAATTGCTTCACAGGCAACGGGTACCGGTCGTTATGAAGGATTTATTGATGAGTTTAGAATCTGGGATGCTGCCTTAACTCAAACTGAAATTCAAGACTATATGTTCCGTTCAGTTGACGCTACACACCCACAATACAGTCAGTTGCTGGCTGCTTACGATTTTGATGACTTGACAGGAACCTCTGCCAATGATTATTCATTGAGTGCGGCAACGGGAAGTTTGATGGGATTGCCTTCCTGGAGAGTTCATGAAGGACCGGATATGAATTTCAACATGCAGCAAACCTCCGTTAGACCAAATACAACTTTTATTCAGGGAACCTATACAATGACTTTGGATTCTGTTATGGTGTTAGATTCAGTGGCACGTCCAGTTGAGAGTATTGTAGAGCAAAATACCAGTATTGATATGCTTCAGTCTGGTTTGACATATACGAACATTGACACAATTTATGCCTGGGAGGGCAATGTTTGGACTTATACATACGATCACAATGGCAATGCCATAGATTCAGTATTTCACGGTTTTGATGTTGAGTTGGTGAACGAGTTGGATGAACAATTACACCAAATTCAAAATTATGTCACGCCATATGGAATTGGTCTTGATTTAGGTCCAAATGGTTTCAGATGGGTCTATGACGTCACAGACTATTTGCCAATTCTTCATGATACTTTGGAATTTAGAGCTGGGAATCAACAGGAATTGATAGATGTGAAATTTCTGTTTATCGAAGGAACACCTCCAAGAGATATTGTGGACTTCCAGACTATCTGGACGGGGAACTATCAACACGCAAATATCGCCAATGATGTATCTATGCCTGCGGTAGATGTGGATATAGACCCTTTAGCAACCAGATTTTCTTTGAAAACAAGAGCTACCGGTCACTGGTTCGGTGGTTTTGAGAATTGTGCAGAGTTCTGCCCTAAGTTGCACAACATTTCTATTGATGGCACTCAAGAATTTGAATGGTTGGTTTGGAAGGATTGTGGCAGCAACCCAATTGTTGATCAGGGAGGAACTTGGATTTACGATAGAGCAGGCTGGTGTCCGGGGACTTTTGCAAATACCTATGATTACGATATTACATCTATGGTGACTCCTGGAACGACAGCTTCAATTGATTATGGTATGGAAATCACTCCTGGAGGAATGGAAGGAAATTATTGGGTAGCGCTTCAAATGGTCTCCTATGGTGACATTAATTTTGTCAATGATGCGGCTGTTACGGATATCATCGCACCAAATAATTGGGAATTTCACAACAGATTGAACCCTATTTGTAGTCAACCAATTATTAAAATTCAGAACACCGGGTCGGATACTTTGACTTCTTTGGATATTGTATACAGGGTTTCCGGAGGTCCGGATGTAAATTATCATTGGACTGGTGAATTGAGTTTCCTTGAGGAAGACACGGTGTACTTACATCCGATGGGAGACTGGTTTTGGTTTTCAGGGAATGGTATGAAGGATTTTGAGGTGGAAGTGAGTAACCCGAATGGCGTAACGGATGAGAATCCCGATAATAATATTTACCACTCTAAATTTGAAGCACCAATTGAGTTACCGAACCATTTCTATTTTTGGATCAATGCCAATAATGCAGCAACAGAAAACGTATATCACTTGTTGGATTGGGAAGGTGATACCTTATTTACAAGAGACAATTGGACCAATGGAACCACATATAGAGATACCTTTTTGTTAGATCCTGGATGTTATACGATGGTTTTAGAAGATCGTGATGAGGATGGATTGTCGTTCTTTGCAAATTCTGACGGAACTGGTTATTTCCGTTGGAGAGGAGTGGGTGCTGGAAGTATCAATACACTAGAGAATAATTTTGGAGATAAGTTAATCATGCATTTCACGGTTGGAGGTGTATTGTCATACGATCAGGAATTGGATGCCTATGTTAATGTATTTCCAAATCCGTCGAACGGCATATTTAATATTGAAGCGGAAGGCTTCATCGATCAAATTAATGTTGAGGTGCTGGATTATTCTGGGAAGTTGGTTCATCAAGAAAATCATTCAGGTATCGTCGGAGGAAAGCGTTTTAATCTGGATCTGAGTGCTCAGGCAAAAGGCATTTATTTTGTCAGGCTATGGGATGATAGAGTACAGAAAGTTGTGAGATTGGTAGTAGAATAAGCTACTGACCTAGCTATATTAAAAAAGCCCCGCGGATGCGGGGCTTTTTGTTTAATAAAATTCAGCTTCAAGCTATCCGTAAAATGTATCGCCTTTAGCAACCATTCTTCTCAACAAAGGGCTTGGTCGATATCTGTCCTCTCCGTACTCGTTGTATAGATTTTCCAGTCTTGACAGAAGGGGGCTTAATCCAATCTCATCTGCCCAGGATAAAAGACCTTTTGGATAGTTCACACCTTTAGTCATGGCCAGGTCAATGTCTTCCTTAGATGCAATGTTCAAAAACAAGGCATCAATGGCTTCATTCATAAGCATAGCTGTGATTCTCTCCACGATCATCTGACCAAGGGCCTGGTCTTTGTTAGGTTCTGGTTTGTCAGCACCTTCAGAATAGTCGTAGTAGCCACGACCAGATTTTCTTCCGTACCAACCAGCTTCAGAGTGTCGTTTCTGTGTAAAAGACGGTTTGTACCTGGGGTCAAAATAGAATGCGGCGAAAACAGTTTCAGTTACCGTGTAATTAATATCGTTTCCAATAAAGTCCATCAAAGTAAATGGTCCCATTCTGAAGCCTCCAATTTCTGTCATGGCCCAGTCGATTGTGGCGAAATCAGCAACCCCTTCTTCATAAATTCTAAGTGCTTCACCATAAAAAGGTCTTGCTACCCGGTTCACAATAAATCCAGGCGTATCTTTCGTTAAAACCGTTACTTTCTTCCAGCTGTCAATCAAATTTTTGGCATCATCAAGTATGGCTTCAGATGTTTGAATGGCCGGAACTATTTCAACCAAAGGCATCAATGGCGCCGGATTAAAGAAATGAATTCCCACAACACGCTCTGCGTTCTGACAAGAAGCTGCAATGGCCGCAATGGACAGAGATGATGTGTTGGAAGCCAGGATACAATCATTACCAACAATACTTTCCAAACTGGAAAAAACCTGGCGTTTAATGTCCAAATTTTCAATAATCGCTTCTATTACTATACCACAATCTGAAAAGTCTTGAGTGCTCTGACTATATTGTATTCTTTCTTGAATGGCTTGTGCATCCGAATCAGTAACACGCCCTTTTTCAACCAATCGCGCCATGATTTTTGCCAACTTAGCTTTTGCTCTATCCAAAGCTTCCTGATTATTGTCGCACAACACAACTTCATGTCCGGATTGAGACGCCACTTGTGCAATACCAGACCCCATAGATCCTGCACCTAAAACACCTACCTTTCTCATTATTCTCCTTTAAAAACTGGTTTTCTTTTTTCCAAAAATGCCTGAACGCCCTCTTTACAATCATATGTAGCGCCGGCTATGCTCTGTAATTCTTCTTCTGTTTCAAGCTGAGCATCTAGGTCACTGATCATGCTCAGATTCAAAGCTTTTTTTGTGAGTCCAAGTCCCACAGTTGGCATTTTTGCCAATTTAATGGCAATTTTCATACTTTCCTCTCTGAATATGTCATCAGGAAACCACTTATAAATCATCCCCAATCTTTCAGCTTCTTCCGCCATAATATTGTCAGCTAACATCATTAGGGCAGATGCTTTTTGGAAACCAATTAACCTTGGTAGGAAGAAAGTGCCTCCACTGTCAGGAATCAAGCCAATCTTGCTAAAAGCTTGAATAAATCCTGCTGACTCACTTGCGACAACAATGTCACAAGCCAACGCAACATTGGCGCCAGCACCTGCTGCTACACCATTCACAGCAGCCACAATAGGTTTTTCGATTGACCTCAATAATTGAATGATTGGGTTGTAGTGTTCTCGAACAATGCTCCTCAATTCTGGTCCATCAGGGTCAGTGGCTTCTGCCAAATCCTGTCCGGCACAAAATGCTTTGCCATCTCCGGTTAAATAAATGGCTCTGACGTTGGTGTCCGCTTCAGCTTCTTTGAGTCTTTTCTGACATTCCAATGCCATTTCCCTGTTAAAACTGTGAAAGACCTTCGGTCTGTTCAATTGAATGGTAGCAACTCCATTTTCTACGCTATATATAATAGTACTCATGTTAAAATTTTAAAGGCATTTGAAATAATCGAATGGTTCTTGGCAGTCCAGACACTTGTATAAAGCTTTGCAGGCTGTTGAACCAAATTGACTCACTAATTCTGTGTTTTTTGAGTTGCACTGAGGGCAACCAACTTTCTTTTGTTCAGGAAATAGAGCGCTCTTGTCTTCGGTGGCTTTTTCGGGAGGTGCAATGCCGTAGGCCTTAAGTTTGACTTTTCCTTCTTCAGACATCCAATCTGTTGTCCAGGCTGGAGATAGCACCAGGTTTACTTTGACTTTAGGGTAGCCGTGTTGGTTCAAACAAGCAACAATTTCTTGTTCTATCATTTCCATGGCCGGACATCCGGAATAAGTAGGAGTGATGGTTACAAGAACTTCTTGATCAATGACTTCTACTTTTCTAAGTACCCCTAAGTCGGTGATATCTAAAACGGGAACTTCAGGGTCTTTTACTGCCTTAAGAAGTTCAAAAATCTCTGATTCTTTTTGCCCTAGCTGTGTCATTACCAAGTTGCTTCTGGATGTTGACGTGGTAAGTATTGCATCTCAGCCAATAAATATCCCAGATGCTCCGTATGAATTCCGGATTTTCCGCCTGTTTGAAAGTATGCACCTTCCGGTATTTTCAAAGTAGCCTCATTTAAAACGGCTTCCACTTTGTTATACCACGCGTCTTTCAAGCTGCTATTTAAAACGCCAATCCCTTGTTTATTCATCTCAATATCCAGCTCATCATCAGTCAAGAGCTCGCCAGTATAGGTCCATATTTCGTCTATGGCCTCCTGCATTTTTGCATGACTTTCTTCGGTACCATCACCCAATCGAATCACCCATTCAGCACTGTGCCTGAAGTGATACTTCACCTCCTTTAGAGATTTCTCTGCAATGGCCGCCAGTGTTTTGTCTGCACTGTGAACGAGTCTTTCATAGAACAATAAGCTATGTACATCATAGAAAAATGAACGGGCAATTGTATTGCCATAGTGACCATTAGGTAACTCACAGATCAAAAAATTGCCGAAATCGCGCTCATTTCTCTGAAAAGCATAATGGTCTTCTGTTTTTGCTTCACCATCCACCGCTGCGGCATACTGATATAGGGAACGGGATTGACCTAAGTGATCCAGAGAAATATTGATCAAAGCAATGTCTTCTTCCAACTCCGGACCATGACCGCACCATTCGGACATTCTATGACCCAAAACCAATTCTGAGTCCGCTCGGCGTAAAACGTATTTTAATAAATCGTTTGTCATAATTCAGGCTTACATGTGTCCAATTTCTTCCGGGATATCGTAAAATGTCGGATGACGATATATCTTATCATTCGCAGGTTCATACAACTCTTCACCTTCAAGCGGAGAACTGGCATGCATATGAACAGATTCTACCACCCAAATACTAATGCCTTCCATTCTGCGGGTATAGACATCTCGTGCATTTTTGATGGCCATTTCGGCATCTGGTGCATGAAGACTACCTACGTGTTTGTGATTCAAGCCCTGCTTACTTCTTATAAAAACCTCCCATAGAGGCCAATCATTCGTGTTTGACATGATTATGCTGCTTTTTCAGTTGATTTGTTTTGCTTCTTCTTCGCGTAAGCTGCCGCCGCATCCCTTACCCAGGCACCATTTTCTTTGGCAGCTCTTCTCGCTTTAATTCTTTCCTTGTTACAAGGACCATTGCCCTTGATGACATTGTAAAACTCGTCCCAATTGATGTCGCCAAAATCGTAATGACCTTTCTCTTCGTTCCACTTAAGGTCTTTATCCGGGAAAGTCAAACCAATAAACTCACCTTGAGGCACAGTTTTATCCACAAAAGCCTGTCTTAATTCATCGTTTGTATGACGTTTAATCTTCCATGCCATGGACTGTGCTGTGTGTTTAGAGTCCTTGTCTGGTGGACCAAACATCATTAATGAAGGCCACCACCATCTGTTCAAAGCGTCTTGCGCCATGGCTTTTTGGGCTGGTGTGCCTTTAGCCAATTCCATCATGATTTCATATCCCTGTCTTTGGTGAAAAGACTCTTCTTTACATACTCGAACCATAGCTCTTGCGTAAGGACCATAAGAGGTTCTGCACAATGGTACCTGATTTTGAATAGCTGCACCATCAACCAACCAACCAATTGCACCCATATCCGCCCAGGTCAAAGTTGGGTAGTTGAAAATACTTGAGTACTTGGCTTTACCGGAATGTAAATCATCGATCGCCTTAGACCTTGGTTCACCCAATGTCTCCATAGCACTATAGAGGTATAATCCATGACCCGCTTCATCCTGTACTTTCGCAATCAAAGCTACTTTCCTTCTCAAGCTAGGTGCTCTTGTAATCCAATTTCCCTCTGGTAACATACCCACTATTTCTGAATGGGCATGCTGGGAAATCTGACGAATCAAGGTCTTTCTGTAATCATCAGGCATCCAGTCCTTGGGCTCAATGCGAATCTCTGCATCCAGTTTAGATTGAAAGTCCCGTTGTAATTGTTCTTCAGACATATCTTATTATAATGTTAATGATCTTTGTATTCTCTAACAATATTACTAAATTCTGACGACGAGGAAAATTTGATGGCATTTTGTTTTGTAATATCATTCGTTAGCAATTTATAATTTTGATAATTTCACTTTTCTTGCTTTTATTAGGAATTCATTTGGTCTTTTTACCAAATAATATTCTGAGCAAGATTTGTTCGCTAATTGTGTTTATTTTTATCCCGCATTTAATGAAGCTATATTAATAAGGTATGAGATTTAATAAATTAAAGGTTAAGGAGATTATTCGAGAGACACCTGATTGTGTTTCCCTGGAATTTGAATTGCCCGATGAATTGTCGGATACGTATCGATTTAAACCAGGTCAGTATTTAACCTTTAAGCACGAGATAAACGGTGAAGAGCTGAGAAGGTCATACTCATTGTGTTCAGCCCCTTACGAGAATAAATTAAAAGTGGCTGTAAAGAAAGTTGAAGGAGGAAGGTTTTCAAGCTTTGTAACAGATCATCTGAAAGTAGGAGATGAGTTGGAGCTCATGAAGCCGATGGGGAGGTTCGTTTCAAGAACGGAAGCCGAAGACGCTAATTTGCTGTTTTTTGCTGCCGGATCAGGTATTACACCTGTCATATCAATTATAAAAGATGTGCTGCATAGAAAACCAGAAGCCAATGTGACATTGGTATACGGCAATAAAGGATTTGACCACATCATATTTCGTGAAGAACTTGAGGGTTTGAGGAATACTTATCTGGGAAGGTTCAGGTTGTTTCATGTTTTAAGTAGAGAAGTGCAGGGAGAAGCCATTTTTAATGGTAGGATTGATTTAGATAAATGTGGGCAGTTTTTTGAAACAGGTCTGCTAAACTTATCGACTTACCATGAAGCTTTTGTATGCGGTCCTGAAAGCATGATCCAGGCTGTCAGAGATTACCTGGGAGCAAATAATTTTGATGCCAATAATATTAGATTCGAGTTATTTACAAGTCCTGGAGAGGAAAAGAAGGTTGAAAAAGAAGTGACTGTTGAAGCAAGTGGAAACGAATCAGATGTTGTGGTTGTATTGGATGGCGTTGAGTATAACCTGAAGTTGGCTTTAGATGGTGCCACAATTTTGGATGCTGCCAGCGAAATAGGAGCAGATCTGCCTTTTGCTTGTAAAGGTGGCGTTTGTTGTACGTGTAAAGCACGTGTTACCGAGGGAGAAGTAAAGATGGATGTTAATTACTCACTCGAACAGGATGAAATTGAGCAAGGATTTGTATTAACTTGCCAGTCGCACCCGGTAACAGATAAAGTGGTGGTAGATTTTGATTCAATATAAATAAAAGATAAAATGGCAAAGATTAAGATCCATGTTGATGGAGAAGAGTATAATGGAGAAATAGGTAATGAGACAGTTTTGGCACACGGAGAAAATGCCGGTCTGGATTTACCTTACAGTTGTAGAGGGGGGATTTGCTCAACTTGTATGGCACAATTAATCAGTGGAACCGTTGATATGGATAAGAATATGGTGTTGACTGATCAGGAACTGGAAGAAGGTTACATTCTGACATGTCAAAGTCATGTGACTTCTGAAGAAGCGGAAGTGACCTATGATGTATAACATTTCTTACTATATTTAAAGAAAAAATTATGGGAGACATCAAGCCAATGTGGATCATTATCGGAGTTATTGTGGTCCTTGTGTTATTTTTCATTTCAATCTACAATAAACTTGTAAGACTTAGAAATAATCGTGAGAACGCTTTTGCGGATATTGACGTTCAGTTAAAACAACGACATGATTTGATCCCTCAGTTGGTAGCAACCGTTAAGGGGTATGCCGAGCATGAAAAGGAAGTATTGACTCGAGTGACTGAGGCCAGACAAAAAGCTGTAATGGCAGGTAACATCAATGATAAAATTGCTGCAGAAGCCGCTTTAACTGCAGCTGTGTCCGGATTCAACATGCAGATGGAGGCGTATCCGGACCTAAAAGCGAATACCAATTTCCTTCAGCTTCAAGAGGAACTAAGCGATATTGAGAATAAGTTGGCATCCGTAAGAAGATATTTCAATTCTGCCACAAAAGAATTGAATAATGGTGTACAGAAATTCCCAAATAACATCCTTGCAGGAATGTTTGGTTTTAAAGAAGAGCCTTATTTCGATCTTGGAGAACAACAAAGAGCTCAATTGGACAAAGCTCCGGAAATCAAGTTTTAATTAGGATTCATTGAAGTATCGTGGTCTCGATGAGCAAATTAGAAGCAATAATTTAAAATCAACCCTTCTCCTTATTGCTTTTCCAGGTGTTATTTTGGCATCTGTTTATGCCGTTATATTCTTTGTTTTGGGTAAACAAGCTGAGCCGGGACAGGTTGAAGAACAGTTTATCAAAGTCATCCCTTTTGTTCTTGGTGGTGTAGGAATTTGGTTTGCCATCGCCTTTATGTCTCACTCGGCAATGATAAAAATGGCCACTGGCTCAAAATCTCTTGAACGAAAAGAAAACAAAAGAGTTTATAATCTGGTTGAGAACCTTTGCATGTCCGATGGTATGAGAATGCCCAAAGTCAATGTAATAGAGTCACCAGCTCTAAATGCCTTTGCAAGTGGGATCAATGAGAATTCCTACACAGTGACACTAACCAGAGGTATTATTGATACACTGGATGATCAAGAACTTGAGGGGGTCATTGCACACGAGTTAATGCATATTAAGAATAGAGATGTAAGGTTGTTAATAGTGTCCATCATCTTTGTAGGAATTTTGTCTTTTATTGTTCAGGTTGCCTTTCGCTCCATGTTCTATGGATCCTTGGGAGGTGGAAAAGACAAGAAGGATCAGAGGTTGATGGTAGTTATACTGCTTGTGTCATTAGTGGCTTATTTTCTCACTGTACTATTTAAATTTTCCTTAAGCAGAAGAAGAGAGTATATGGCAGATGCCGGTGCAGCTCAAATGACTCGTAATCCGGATGCCTTGGCCTCTGCATTAAGAAAGATTTCAGGTAATCATAAGATTGATAGTGTCAAAAGTGAGGATGTTGAACAGATGTTCATTGAAAATGAGCCAGGTGATTCCAAAGGTTTTATGAGCCAGTTGGGAGGTTTGTTTGCTACCCATCCACCTATCGAAAAGAGAATCGAGTTTTTGGAGCGTCTGTAAATGCTCGGATCATTGAGAAATTATATAATATGAAATGTATTGTCACGGGGGCATCCCGAGGAATTGGTTTTGAAGTATGCAAGTTGATGTTGTCAAAGTCTTGTAGAGTAGTGGCCTTATCTCGAAACAAAGAAGGTCTTGAGAAATTAAAGGCTTTTGCCGCTTCTCAAGGCTTAGATGATGCTTTACTTGTTTTGCCAACGGATATATCTGACGGCAATAGTTTGGCAGACTCGGTCAAGAAGTTCACTCTTTTTCTGGATGGTGAACTGAATATTCTAATTAATAATGCAGGATATCTACAGAATAAACCACTTATGGAACTAAGTGAAACAGATTTTGATAGAATTTATAAAACCAATGTTTGGGCGCCATTTCATTTAATTCAACAAACAATCAGTCTTTTTAAGAAGGCTGATTTCGGACATATATTAAATATAAGTAGTGTGGGAGGAGTGCAAGGATCACTCAAATTTCCTGGTCTTTCATTATATAGTAGCTCAAAAGGAGCATTAAATGTATTATCCGAATGTGTTGCCGAAGAATTAAAAGAAACGAATATTAAATGCAATACTTTGGCGCTTGGAGCAGTGCAAACAGAAATGTTGGAAGAAGCTTTTCCCGGATATCAGACACCAATATCTGCTCAAGACATGGCAAAATATGTTGTTCATTTCGCTTTAAAGGATCATCAATTCATGAATGGCAAAATTATTTCAGTAAGTTCTTCAAATCCTTAACATCTGTTTTACAATGTGTTGAGAATTATTTCAAAAAAAAAGTGAAATTTTCTTCAACAAAGTATTGTGGGAATCAAAAAAGCATATACATTTGCAGCCGCTTTCAACGGAAAGCTTTTCTCAAAAGGAAACACTGACAAAAAAAACTTTGAAATTTTTTCATTAAAAGTTTGGAGATATTAAAAAGCTTCATACATTTGCAGCCGCTTTCAACGGAAGGCAGTTCAAAACTTGAAAAAGTGAATAAAAAAGTTTGAAATTTTTTTCAGAAAAGTTTTGAGATAAAAAAAACATTTATACATTTGCAATCCCGTTTGAAAAAACAGGGAAAAATGTAAAGAAATTAAGTTCTTTGAAAGATTGAGAAAAAGGTAAGCAGCGTAAACAAATTTTGCAATTTATAACCTAACAATTCTTAAGATTATAATTACAACGGAGAGTTTGATCCTGGCTCAGGATGAACGCTAGCGGCAGGCTTAACACATGCAAGTCGAGGGGTAACAGAAGAAAGCTTGCTTTCTTGCTGACGACCGGCGAACGGGTGCGTAACACGTATGCAACTTACCCTTAACAAAAGGATAGCCCCGAGAAATCGGGATTAATACTTTATAATATCATTTTTTCGCATGTTAAAATGATTAAAGCTCCGGCGGTTAAGGATAGGCATGCTTCTGATTAGTTTGTTGGTGAGGTAACGGCTCACCAAGACTACGATCAGTAGGGGGTCTGAGAGGATGATCCCCCACACTGGTACTGAGACACGGACCAGACTCCTACGGGAGGCAGCAGTGAGGAATATTGGTCAATGGACGCAAGTCTGAACCAGCCATGCCGCGTGCAGGAAGAATGCCCTATGGGTTGT
>JAUILH010000109.1 GCA_030433115.1 Bacteroidia bacterium
AGAATCATGACCGACAAAATTGACCAACCAAGTGCGTATATGCCATAAAATATATAGAGGTTGGACAGAATAATTGCCCAGGATCGCGGTTCCTTGAAAAGACTCAGGAATAATGTCATGTTAGTAGCGCTCTAAAATTTCCTTTCGCGAGCCATAAATCTCCAGAGTTCGGGCGTCAACGGACATTACCTTATGCTCTGTTCGTTTAAGTTGTGTCTCTTTTTCCTTGGCGTTTAACGATTCTCCGGTTTGCCAAACTTCCCAAACAAGCTTACCTTTTTGAGATACCAATTTGACACCAACAGCTTCTTCAAAGTGCATTTGTGCCTCAGCGCGATTGATTGCTTCACAAGGATTGATTACCGGCTTTTTGATTTTTGGAAACGGCAGAGCAGATGTTAATTTTCCGGATTTCGTAGAAGTCACCTCAAAGCCCCACTTGAAGCCTTCAATTGTTACACTATAGCGATAAGTGTAATGCTGAGATTTGTTATCGCCTCTGGTGATTACGCGCATTCTGTCCAATTTTAAATTTGCTTTGTACGGCCCCAGTTGCGATTTGATTTGAGCGTTCATCTTATTGCTGGCTTTCTGAGCCTGCTCATCCAGATTTGAGAGTTTCAAACGATCGTATTTCGCATTGCCTGTATTAATGGATTTGTTCCACAATGGGAAAAAGCCCAATTCCTTTTCACATCCCGTCTGGCTATTGGCGGCGAAAGAAACCAAACATAGTATGAGTAGAAAAATTTTCATCAAATTAAGATACTGCTTTTTACAAAAAAAGCGTCACCAACTGGCAACGCTTTTCTCAATAACTGAAATATGTTTTAAAGCTTGAACGCTTTTTTGATCTTAGTCACATAGTTCAACTCTTCCCATGGGAATAATTTCACTTTTACTTTTTTACTTTTTCCAGCACCATCCACAAAAGACTTCTCAACTGTTTCGGTTTCACGTCCCATGTGGCCGTAAGCTGCTGTTTCTGTATAAATAGGACTTCTCAATTTAAATCTTTGCTCAATGGCATATGGACGCATATCGAATAACTTCTCTAACTCTTTTGCAATCTGTCCGTCTGTTTTATCCACTTTAGCAGTACCATAAGTATTCACGTACAATCCAACTGGCTTAGCAACACCAATGGCGTAAGCTACCTGAACCAAAGCTTCATCGGCAACACCTGCAGCCACCAGGTTTTTAGCAATGTGACGTGTTGCGTAAGCAGCACTTCTGTCAACTTTACTCGGGTCTTTGCCTGAGAAAGCACCACCACCGTGTGCACCACGACCACCATACGTATCTACAATGATCTTTCTACCAGTTAAACCAGTATCTCCATGTGGACCACCAATCACAAAAATACCAGTGGGGTTTACATGGTAAGTAATTTTATCTGTGATTAATTTTTGGATGTGTTTTGGCAGTTGTTTTTTAACTCTTGGCATCAAAATGTTGATCACATCTTCCTTAATCTTCTTCAACATTTTTGTTTCAGTGTCAAAATCATCATGCTGAGTAGACACAACTACCGCCGTGATCTTTTCTGGTTGATGATCATCACTGTATTGGATGGTTACCTGAGCCTTGGAATCTGGTCTCAAGTATTTCATTTTCTTACCTTCTTTTCTGATGGCAGCCAATTCCTTAAGAATCAAATGAGACAATTCCAGGGACAAAGGCATATAGTTAGATGTTTCATTATTGGCATAGCCGAACATCATTCCCTGGTCACCTGCACCTTGTTCTTCCTTTTTCTTTCTTTCAACTCCCTGGTTGATATCCGGAGACTGTTCATGGATCGCAGAAAAAACGCCACATGAATTTCCATCAAACATGTACTCACTCTTGGTATATCCTATGTCGTTAATGACATCTCTGGCAATTTTTTGAACGTCTAAATAGGTCTTAGACTTAACTTCTCCGGCTAAAACAACCTGACCTGTAGTTACTAAAGTTTCACAAGCCACTTTAGAGTCTTTATCAAACGCTAAAAAATGGTCAATGAGTGCGTCAGAAATCTGGTCAGCTACCTTATCTGGGTGACCTTCTGAAACGGATTCTGATGTAAATAAATACGACATGTAATTTGAATTAATGAGCGACAAAAATAGAAAACTAAATTCTATTTGGTCAACTTTTTGAAAACTTCTTCCAGCGATTGCTCCTCAATCCGCATTTCTAAGATTAAAAGATGATGGCTTTGGGCAAATTTCGCCACTCTTTTTCTAATGTCTCCTTCATCATTCATCTCAATAATCCATTGGGTGTCGGTGAGCTTTTTACTGTTCTTAATACCTTCTATTTTGCCCAATTGAGATCTCGAAATGTGCTTTTCGAACTCAACAAAAATAACCTGTCTGTTATCTTCAAATTGCTGAATTTCTTTGGCGCCTTTATCCGCCACAATTTCTCCTCTGTTGATGATGATGACCCGGTCACAAATGGCTTCTACTTCTTGCATAATGTGCGTGGATAGCATCACCGTTTTGTCTTTTCCAATTGATTTAATCAAGGACCGAATGTCCTCTAGTTGATTAGGGTCCAAACCGGAAGTAGGTTCATCCAAAATCAAAACTTCAGGATCATGAATCATGGCAGAAGCCAGCCCCACACGTTGTCTGTAACCTTTGGACAATGCACCGATTTTCTTTTTTCGTTCAAGTGTCAAACCAACCATCTCAATCATGTCTTCCACCCGCGCTTTTTTGTTCGGAACCTTGTGCAGTGACGCCACAAAATTCAAGTATTCTTTCACGTACATGTCCAAATAAAGCGGGTTGTGCTCCGGCAGATAGCCCACTTTTTTTCTGACACTTAATGAGTTTTCCATGACATCCATGCCGCACACAATGGCTTCTCCACGACTTGGCGGAATATAGCAGGTGATGATCTTCATCATGGTTGATTTACCCGCGCCATTTGGTCCAAGGAAGCCCACGATTTCCCCCTTATTAATACTAAATGAGACTTCATTCAAGGCTTTTTGTGGTCCGTAAAACTTGCTAACGTTTTTTATTTCAATCGACATGACACGAAAATAATATTTACATTTGATTTGGATTGTAGAAACCGCATAAACCAACACATTTACCTAGTAAAAATTGAAACCCATCGAGGAAACAGAGCTGCAAGCAGCCATTTTAAGAGTACTGATTTATTACAAGTTCTTCAAGTTTCCTGTACAAGCTGAAGAAGTGCACAATTCTCTGGATGTGTCTTCAGATTTAAATGCTGTCTCAAACGCTCTGAAGATTTTGTGCGCAAATGGACACGTTGATAACGAAGATGGGTATTATAGTTTGGGATTAGAGAAACAAAGTTTACTAGACAGACTTGAAGACGAAAAACGTCTGGAAAACGCTAAAAGGAAAATTAGTCGTTCAAGCAAAATAATTTCGTCTTTTCCGTTTGTTAGAACCGTTGCTATCTCGGGGTCCGTTTCTAAGGGTGTTATGAAGTCCAATGGTGATGTTGATTTTTTTATCATCACTCAACAAGGTCGTTTGTGGCTTTGTAGAACATTGTTGGTGCTAAACAAAAAAATATTTCGCCTGAACAGCAGACGCTATTTTTGTGTGAACTACTTTATTGGGGAGGAGAGTCTGTCTATTCCGGATGAAAACATTTTCACGGCAAATGAGTTGGCTCATTTGATTCCCATGTACGGTCAGGAGCGGTTCAAAGCCCTAATGACATCCAATGATTGGTACAATGCCTACTTACCCAATCATCAAAGAAAAAAAACAATAGAAGCACTTGAAGACGGAAATCCATGGCACAAAAAGTCTATGGAATACTTATTTGGAGGCAGATTTGGACGATGGCTTGATAAACGATTTCAGGCGGCAACTCTAAAACGATGGAAGAAGAAATTTGCCCATTTTGGAGATGAAGAGTTCGAATTGGCCATGAGATCAGAAAGAGATGTGTCTAAACACCATCCCAGCAACTTTCAATTGAAGATTATCGATTATCTTGACCAGGAAAAGGAAATTTTATCAAAGAAAACGGGTTTGAATATATGAAGGGAACTGTCATAAAATCGACGGGTAAGTGGTGTCAGATCATGACCCAAGATGGTTCTGTATATAATTGTTCCATTAAAGGGAAATTCAGAGTTCAGGGCTTACGTTCAACGAACCCAGTTGCCGTTGGAGATAAAGTACATTTTACGCTCGAAGACAATGAAGAAGGTGTGATTTCTGAGATAGAAGACAGGCACAATTACCTGGTTCGGAAGTCTGTGAACTTGAGTAAGCAAATTCATATTATTGCGAGCAATATAGACATGTGTTGGTTGGTGGTCACTTTAGATTCGCCACCCACATCCACTGGATTTATTGATCGATTTTTGATCTCAGCTCAGGCATTTAATGTGCCAGTGAGTTTGGTGTTCAATAAAAGTGATTTGTTTGAAGAGAAACCCGATCTGAAAAACTTGTTTGACAGTTATGTTGAAGGCTATGAGAAGGCCGGTTACTCAAGTTATAAAGTCTCGGCTGTTTCCGGGGTAGGACTGGATGAGTTAAAAGCTGAAATGACTGATAAGGTCAATACATTCGCAGGGCATTCGGGCGTTGGGAAAAGCACTTTGGCAAATGCCATTCAACCCGGACTAAAGTTAAGGACCTCAGAAGTGTCTGATTTTCATCAAAAGGGACAGCATACCACTACTTTTGCAGAGATGCACACTTTGGATTTTGGTGGTTTTTTGATTGACACACCAGGCATTAAGGGCTTTGGTTTGGTGGATATTGATAAGGATGAATTGGCCAATTATTTCCCGGAAATGTTCGAACTTTTACCAGATTGTAAATTTCATAATTGCAGGCATTTGAGCGAGCCTGGTTGTGCCGTGAAAGCGGCGGTTGAAAGCGGAGATATTGCATCATTTCGCTATAAAAACTATACAAATATGGTTGATCAGATGTCGGAAGATCAACACTATCGAATAGATCCTTACAAATGAGAATTTTAATCCAAAAAGTAACTGCAGCGTCCGTTGAAGTGGATGAGCAAATAGTTGGGAGTATACAAAAGGGTTTGTGCCTATTTGTTGGAATCGAAGACAGTGATGATGACAATGACATAGATTGGCTGGTGAAAAAAGTAGCTCAAATGAGGTTGTTTGAGGATGGGGATGGCGTCATGAATGTGTCTGTTCAGGACGTTCATGGAGAAGCATTAATTGTGAGTCAGTTCACATTGCATGCCAGCACAAAAAAAGGAAATCGACCTTCTTACATTAAGGCTGCCAGACCCGAAAAAGCCATTCCTTTGTATGAAAAATTCATAGAAAAAATGAGACAAATTTTGGGGCAGGATAAAGTATCTACCGGGATTTTTGGTGCTCACATGCGTGTCGAGATCCTAAATGATGGTCCTGTTACCATCTGGATCGATTCCAAAAACAGAGAGTGATTAATCATCTTAAAAACTGCTTTGAACGATTTTTTTTGATCACTCAAACAATTAAATGAACTTTTATTCAGTAACCGTGTAAATTTATAAATATGACAATCAATCAGGCACAAGAAGAAGTAGACAAGTGGATCAAAACTTATGGTGTTCGTTATTTCAATGAACTCACCAATATGGCATTACTCACTGAGGAGGTTGGGGAGATGGCCCGCATCATTTCAAGAAGGTACGGCGAACAAAGTGAAAAGGAAAGTGATAAAGACAAGGACCTGGGAGATGAAATGGCAGATGTGCTATGGGTGTTAATGTGTCTGGCTAATCAAACTGGTGTAAATTTAACAGAAGCGCTCAAAAAGAATATCGACAAAAAAACCAATCGTGATAAAACACGTCATATCAATAACGACAAACTCAAATAACTATGAATAGACTGCTACTTTTCTCATTGTTCTTTGCAATTATAGCTGGATCTCACGCTCAGCAGATTAAGATGGATTTCAAGTTCGAACAAGCTCAGCGTATGCCTTTGACCGAATTCAAGGCTGTTCATGAAGTAGGTAAACTGCCTCCCATAACGCACAAATCCGATCATCAATTCGTAAGCTATAAAAACGGCATTGACTCATGTGGTGTAGATACTTTAGAATATCTAATCAACAAAAACACGGTTCTAGAATGGTATTACCTTGCAGATACCACTTTTAATAATGGTGGAAACGTGCATGATTATTACTCAAGATATGCACAGTACTATGATGCACCACAGGACATTGATATTCACGGTGCGAGTTTCTATGCGTATTTATTTACTGCCGGAGATTCTGCTGAAGTAACAGTTGGCCTGTACACGGCAACTGCAGATTCTTTTCCTGACCAATTGGTTACACAGACTTCTGTTTGGGTATATGATGACTTTAATAATTTCAACTTGAACGTGATGAAGCAACGGGTTTCGTTTGATTCTGTTGTAACCATGTCGCAACCTTATCTCATTGCGCTTGAAACATCTACTACAGAACAACTTTTGGTCTTGTCTAATAGCTTTGTCAATTCAGATGGTGATGGAGAAGGTTTGGGTTTTACTTACTACTCAAATCCCAATTTCCCGAGCTCACATGGGTGGTACGATCAGACTAATTTCGCGGCCAATTGGGATTTCGACTGGATCATTGAACCAGCTGTTTCTTATCATTTTGATCCCTCTTTTAGTTTGAGTTCAAGTTCTTCGTGCGAGGGCGACTCCGTTTGTATTGTTAACACCACAGCAGATAGTGTGGTTAGGAATAAAATGTACAATCAAAATGCACCTTTGGGTAGTTTGAGTTATGATTGGGGTGATGGGGCTTTGAGCTCAGGTGTTTTGGAACCTTGCCACATTTACTCTACTCAAGGCTTTTATGATGTGGAAATGATAGAATCTTTCGGTTGGACGACCTCCTGTTCCATGACGCGTATGCATTCTGTTACAATTGATCCGCTTCCCAATGCAAGTTTTTCTTTTGTGGACAACCTGGGAGGAAGCATCACTTTTTCAGACCTTTCATCGAACGCGGATAGCATTGTCTGGGATTTAGGAGATGCCAGTGCGCCATTAACGGATTCCAGTTTCAACTATACCTACGCCCAAAGCGGACAATCTTACACGGTCACATTAATTGCCTACAACGATTGTGGGAGCGATACGGCAACACAAACGGTTTTACCTGATCCGACTTCAATCGACGAGAATTTCGGTGCCACCGTGAACATCTATCCAAATCCCAATAAAGGCATACTCCACATCAATGCCTCTAATTCTAATCATGATGCCATTCAAATTGAGCTATTGAACATGGTGGGAGAAGTGATTCTATCTGATCAAATGGTTCAAAGAAAAACGATTTCCATGGAGACATTGGCAAACGGTGTCTACTTTGTGAAGTTCAAGTTAGGAGATAGTATTGCTACAAAGCGGGTGGTATTAAACCGATAAATCAAAAAATTAAACTTACAAAAAAGGCGGTCCACTGAATGAACCGCCTTTTTTAAAACGTGATTGATTGATCAAGCCTGTTTCAAGATAAACAGTGGCTGACTGGCATTGTGTGCCAATGCTGTACTAATACTCTTATTCAATAGATTGTAAATTGGGCTGTGCTTTTGAGCCATCAAACCTAAAATGCCGCTATTCGCCAAACTGTACTCTTGCAATCTGTCAATGACATTTTTTCCATTGATCAAATGGTAATCAGAGTCTTCTGCTATGGATTGTGCAAAGGTTTTAAGCGCGTATTCATCACCCGACTGCGCCTTGTCAATTACCTGAACAGCATCAATGCCTAAATCCAAAGTTCTGCTGATCCAATGGATGCTTGATTTCAGTTCATCATCTAAATGACTCTGATCCCAGGCGAAAACAAGCTTGTCGGCTGTAGCAATGTCGTAGTCTTCGGGAATGGCGAGTACAGGAATCTGAACTTCTTGAATTAATCTCGTTGTATTGCTCCCAAAATAGCGCTTAACAGAAGAAGTGGCACCTTTTGTTCCCATCACGATCAACTGCGCATCAAATTCTTTGACTTTCTTTTGAATAAGGGGCACCATGGGACCATATTCGGAGTCTAAAACAATGTCTATGTCAAATTTGGACAAAAGTCTGGCTTTTTCCTCTTCAAGTTTTTCCTGGGCTTTCTGTTTAAGGATATCCGATACATCAATCATCATAGTAGTTTCGGCAGAGGCCAGATGATATGCATGAAATAGCACGAGTTGTCCGCCACATTTTTGCGTTAAAAGTGCCGCAGAATTGCTCGCATTTCGAGCATTTTCTGAAAAATCGGTGGGTGAAAGTATTTTATTAATCATGATTATGAGTTACTTGCTGTTATAAATAAAGGTTTAGTCAATTGCTCAGCCAATTCCTGAGTGACGCTGCGCTTTGTTAAGCGATCTATAAAGGTTTTGTGTCTGCCTAAGGCAATGATAAGGTCTGGTGAATAGGAGTTACTTAGTTTGGAAATCCCCACTATCACATCATTTTCATGAATATGATGAATGGCAGAATCTGTTAAAGACAACTTGTTTTTTAAATGGTCTAAATTTTGCTTTTGCTCATTGTTGAGTTCTTCCCCGTAGTCGGTAACTATACCCAGTTCCAAAGTTGCATTATAAGCCTCTAAGAGCCATTCGAACTTATCAGTTTCAAGTTCGTTGCCATTGTTTTTCAAATCTGTAACCAACAAAGTTTTTTTGGGTGGACTGAAGGTTGATTGTTCCGGAATCACTAAAAAATTAACATCAACTCTACTGAGCAGATCAGACGTGTTGCTCGAACCGGCCTCTCCGGCACCGGATGTTCCCATTACCACACAATCGAAATTATGATTGTTAAATAGCTCGTCAGACAGGTGAGAAGGCTTGCCGTAAACGGATAAATCCTCAACCAGCTCATTTCCGACCAGAGATTTCATGAGGTCAGATTCTTTGGCCACTTTGCTTGCGCTTTCCTGCGCATTTTGAGTAAATTCTTCATGACTTTGACCACTTGATTCAAAACTATTGATCAAAGTGAATTTGGAACCGAAGGGTTTGAACAGTGAAGCCGCATAAATACAGGCATTCTTTGCACAGGATTCAAAGTTGGTTGGAATGGCAATATTCTGAGGTGTAGCCGTTTTTGTCATCTTAGTTTTGAAATTAGTCTTCCAAAATTCGATGAAAAGTAATAGCCTAAAAAAGGCATTCGGCAGTCGCGAAACTGATAGATGTCAGTTTTAGAATGGCATCTTCATAAGATCGTCAGCCCGTTTAATTGCGATTTTACGTCCTTTAATCTCTATGAAACCATCTTCATTGAATTCTGCCATGACTCTAATCACAGATTCATTTGCTGTGCCTGCCATGCTTGAAATATCGCCTCTATTCGCTGGAAAAAAATCTCCTTTGAGTCCTTCAGGGTAATTCTTAGATAACTCAATAAGCGCATGAGCAACCCGTTTTCTAACTGAGTTATAAGCTAAACTGATGAGTTTTTCACGGTCCTGAGATACGGTAGACGCCATGTCTTTGATCAATTTCTGCATGATCTGAGGATGGGCGGTCAGCACTTTCATGAATTCGTCACGGGAAATGGCCAAACAGCTGGTATCAGTTAGCGCCAGGGTCGTGTCTTCATAAACATCATCATTGATGGCAGCGGTGAATCCAAAAATGTCTCCAGCCTGGATTAATTTAGTGATGAATTCCTTCCCGTCTTCATTGGTTCTGAATTGCTTTACATTTCCTGATTCAAGAAAATAAACGAATTGTGCATGATTACCAGTTCGGAAAATAGTTTCCTTGGCTTTGTAAACATTTGTTCTGCCATTTCGGAAAATATCATCTATTTGAGTAATGGTTTGTCCGAGTTCTGCTGCCTTTTGAAAACCTTGCTTGGTACTGCCGTTAATTTCAGACAGGACTTTCTTCCTTTCAAGTCTTTTTTCAATGGCGCGGAGTAATTCTATTTCATCATAGGGCTTGGTAATGTAGTCATCAGCACCTTCATTCATGCCTTTCCGAACATCTATGCCATCCGCCTTTGCTGTTAAGAAGATAAATGGGATGGCGGAAGTGTCATTCTGTTTGCCCAGTAAATAAAGTACACCATAGCCATCCATGACCGGCATCATGATGTCACAAAGGATGAGGTCTGGTAGAAAGTCCTGTGCCTTTTTCACACCCACTTTGCCGTTTTCCGCTTCATGAACAGTGTATCCTGAGAGTTCCAAGATTTCAACCAGATTTTCTCTAACATCCTGATTGTCTTCAATGACTAGTATTGTGCTCATACTCCTGGAATTTTGACTTTAAAAATCGTTAATTCATTTGGTTCACTTGCAAAGGTAAGCTCTCCGTCCAAAGCTTGAAGATATTTTTTTACAATATTAAGTCCAAGTCCTGTTCCTTCAATATTGCTCACATTACTGGCTCTAAAAAATCTATCCGCGATTTGCGCCTGATCCTCAATGGGAATGCCCACACCATTATCGCTGACCGAAAAATAAATGGCGTCTGAACTGTTTTTTGCAACAAGTTCAACTTTCCCCTCCTCAAAAGAGTATTTGATTGCATTTGACAGCAGGTTGCTGAGGATGTTTTTCAAGATTTTCGGATCACATCTAACGTTTTCATCGCCTTGAAAACTATAGGAAACAGTTACTTTTCCGTTAGAAAAAAGTTCCGCTTCTTCAATCACATCTTTAATGAAGTCGAGCAAGTTAAATTCTACCAATTCTTTAGAAATTTTACCTTCTTCCAGCTTGCTTAAAGAAAGAATGTCGTTTAGCATATTGCTCAAATGCTCGACATTGTTCTGAATTTTATTGATATGTTTTAGCCGTTTGTCTTGTTGTTCTGTTTGGTCATATTTGGAGATTAGTGTGGCCGAAGAGTTGATTGTGGTGAGGGGAGTTCTGAATTCGTGGGATGCCATAGATACAAAACGTGATTTTAATTCATTCAATTCCCGTTCTTTCATTAATGCGTGCTCTACATCTTTTTTTGCACGCACCTCCTCTGTCACATTTCGTTCAACCATTAAAATTTGAGAGATCTGTTTGTCTTCATCTTCGAGTGGCACTCCTGTTATCTGGTAAATATCCTTGTTCAGGGTTACTTCAAATTTAACCAGGTTGCCTTCAAAGACCTCATAGAGTTTAGAGGCCATGAGATCGCGCACCTCCTCAGGAATGCGGTTGAGGTAATTGGTGCCTCTCAGTAGTTTACTATTGATTCCCAGTTTTTGGAGCTCTTCACCTTCAACAAAGACATAGTTCATAGACCTGTCGAACACATTGATTGTGCCGTTGGGAAAGTTTCTGGCAATTTGTTCGTAGAGCGTTTGACTGGCTTGTAGTTCCCGGGTTCTCTGGTCAACTGTTTTATTCAATTGTTCATTGAGGTCCTTGATTTGAGATTCCGTTTGTTTTCTTTCTGAAATATCACTCAATAAAATGGCTACTTTTTGAGCGTGACCGTCCACCTTAATTGGACTCAGAGAAATCTCAAGGGGGATGAGCTCACCAGTCTTTTTTTTTCCAAAAAGATCCCGGTTTTTTCCCATCGGTCTGTGGCTTGGGTTGGCATTGTAATGTGCGCGGAGCTGGTCGTGTTTCCCTCTGATACTGTCTGGCAACAAGATGTCCATTTTAACGCCCAGCAATTCATTCCGCTCATAAGCAAAAATGGCGCAAAATGCACCATTCACTCTTTCAATAATACCGTCTTTATTAACTACGGCAAGCCCTTCACTTGAATCTTCAAAAAAACGCTTGTACAGTTCATCCATGATCTAAAATTAACCAAATCAATGAACTTCTGTTAGGTCTGTTTTGAATTTTTCAATGATATTTTTTTCCTCATTCGTAACCGGAGGAAATGAGGCTGCAACCTGACCAACAATGTCTTCAAAAGCTATTTTCATGTCAGGAGTCATTTTATGTCCGCCCAATTTCATGTTCTTAATCCCATTGCTATACGATTCTTCCGCACTGAACACATTTTCTTTTTCTAATAATTGAAAAATGATGTCAGTAAATCCATAGTCCAGACTATGCTTGTTTGCACCGTCCTGAATCTTAGTCTTCAAGAGTTCATACTCTTCTCTTTGAACTTTTCCGTCGGAAAGGGCGATGGAATAAACCACCTGCCCAAAGCCATAGAACAAATAATCTTGAGCGTCCATTTTTATAGAATGTTAATCGCAATAATGATCAAATCAATCAAACATGCAATAACCGCTGATGCCATGATATACTTCATAGGCTGAACAGCCAATAGCAAAGACAGAGTTGCCATTACTGGAAAAACCAAAAGAGCAATTTGAAAAGTACTCGCCAATGCTCCTAAACCTACTGCAACGCCACCTAGGCAACCAACAACCAATAATACCATTACTATGGTAAAATGTCTATTGTGTTCGTTAACGGTTTCATTTACAAATGAATTTGGGTTAGATGCTTGAGCTGCTTTTTTATCTCTGGCTTCAGCTAAAATGAGTTCAATTGGGTTAGTAGTATCGTTATTCATGATCTTAGATTTTAATGTTGACACAAATATCAATGCATGCCAGCTGCCTGGCAATGAGCCAAATCAGTTCTTGGAAATTTAAACATGACATTTATCAGGTTTGGTTTATTTCCTGACTAATTCAAAGATTTTGAGGGAAATGTCTTTGAGCATGAAATGTAATTTCTGTTGATTCCAGATATAAATACGGACCATGGAAGCCTGCGGAATCACTATTTCGGTGTGGAGCTTTGTCCATTCCCCGTAGGATTCCGTATTGATGTCATAATAGGGGAGTGTTTTAATGAATTTGGTACTGCCATCCGCATTAAAACCTTGCGCAGTTAGGAAGGTTCCTTTATAATTAATGGGAGTCGCGCTGTATTTTTTGGCATCCAGAGCGATGAATAATTCTTGGTTGGAAGTGACTTCCAATGACATGAGGTAGGGCTGTCCGGCTACAGAAATCTCATGCCAGTTTTTTTGTTCTATAAGCTCTTTTCGAGCGCCATAAGGAACAGCCTCTTGTTCGTTTCCCAGGCATCCTATATAGGCATCATCAGTTTTTAGAAAAATGTGCGCATACTTATTGACGTCCATGCTGTTTGGATGTATAATCCCTTTTTCATACTGCCAGGTCTGGATCAAATTAAGTAGAATGAGTGGTGCGCAGAGTGTGGGCATCAACCAATCTCTTTTTTGATTTTTAAGACCATTGAGAATGACAAGAAATAAAAAAGGGTAGAATTCAATAAATGCACGATGACCAAAACTGTCTCCATAGTACCAACTCCACCAACAGGAAATAATGTAACTAATTATAATAAAAGGGATGATGAAGAGCAAGCCACTTTTTTGTCGTTTGCGCACAGATTGTACCAGAGCAACAAAAAGGATGAGCAATATGGGCACATAAATGAAAAGTCCTTTCTTAAAACTAAACCATACCTCCCATATATGGGGTTCTAACCAATTGAAACCTTCATTCGCATAGGACCAAATAATAGGACTGCCAGTTTGAAGATACCAAGCTAAGCACTGAATCGAGATCGGGAGCAATCCCCACAGAAGATTTTTGTATTTGCCTTTAAGAAGTTTTCCAAAATGAGTAAGATTACTTCCAAAAAGCTCAAGAACAAAAGGAAGCATCAGCACCCCAATCACATTAATGGGTCTGACGGTAATTAAAAGTCCAACGGCCAGTCCAATAAATGTGAGCCACTTTCTTTGCTCGGTGTCAATAAATTTGATGATGAAATACAGGATGACGCAAAAGCCTGACAGGCTGTATAAATGACTCATTAGGGGTTCGGCAATAACATAATAAACCAGATTAGTCCCAATAAAAAGTATTGCCGCCAGCCAACGATTATAATTAAGCCTCCGACATATTTGATCAAAACAATGGCTTGCAAGTCCGAGATAAAACACACTTCCCAATAGTATCATGAATTGCATGCTAGTTTCATAGGGACCCGAGCCTATCAGCAATCCAATAAGGTAAAATGGGAGCAAAAGAATGGCAACGCCTATTGGATATTTATTAAGAATCTTGCCGTCTTTTTTGATTCTGTAATTACTGTATACTTTGGCTTGATTCTCTTCCGCTTTTAAATCTTCAAATTGAAAGTCCTGGTTGGATACGAAAGCTGGTAAGTAGGCATAGTAACCAGCTGAATCTCCGTTAAATATCTTGTACGACCTCTCTGCATGGAAATACCAAAGCGACAGCACAGCATAGAATACAACAACGGTGATCCAGGACCAGGATTTTAACACGATCTATAGCTTGTAAAACGATTCAAGTGCTTGTCGGCAAGCTTTAAATCCATCTGTTGAGGTCCACAATGCGCGAGAACCATGAATACTTTCGGTCTCAGGCTCATAAATGGTCAGTTTGTCTTTCGGAATATTTACACTAAGTGCCTTAACAGCTTCCATTTCGTTTTTAGCAGCGGTTAAGAATACCGGACACTCAATAGAACCCAATAAAGGTGTTAATTCTACTTCTCTTAAGTATTCTCCCGGACTAAATGATGCCACGGCCTTGATTTGGTCGTGATACTTGAATGTGGTATCAGCGGCGATC
>JAUILH010000251.1 GCA_030433115.1 Bacteroidia bacterium
GGATAAGTTGTTCAACCGAAGGATTTGGATAACAATGGATAATTCTTTTTCGAGAAAGATCATCGTCATGGACTGAAGTGACAACAATGTCCTGTAAGGTGTGTAGGGTGGTGCTCGTGTGCACAGCCTCGTTGAAATCAAAAAAGATTTCCGCATTGTTGGTCACTTCAGTTCCGAGCGGTACTGCCATTAAGACTCGGACTTCAAATTTGAAGAATCCATGAGATGAATCTCGATTTGTAGTGCTGTCTGGAAGATTAATGTTGTTGAATCTAACCAGAAGCTCTCGTTGAGTTCGCCATTCCAATTCATAGGGATGGCTCGCCTGGACAACATTAAATGTTGTCACATCTAGGTGTTCGGATAGTGAATCCTTAATCAAAACATTAAACGCGGTGTCAGTACCAACGTTTTGGAAATTGATGGTATACGTCAAAATTTGATCTGGTTCTATCAGTCCCAAAGCGCCCATCCCTTTGGGGTAGGCCGTCTTGTCGTTGAGATTTATAGAGTTGGTGCTCTCCAGGCAAATAATAGAAGTGTGATCTTCATAGTCGTTCTCCCTAAATTGTGTAACATATCCCAAACTAAAGGTGCCCGGCAGCTGTGAGCATCCTTCGATGACAGCGGTAGAATAACCTTCAATAGGATGTAGTATTTCTTGTTCTGCGACGATTCTCCAGGTTTGCCCGTTGGCTTCAAAAGCATAACCCTGTTCTTGGTCTTGATTCAGGTTATATTCACCCTTCATAAAAGAAATATCATCTTCTACAACGATGAAACTTCGGTCGAGCGCCATGGGAGCAGTGCCGGTATTTTTTAAAACCAGTCGAACAGAATCACCATCGCAAATGGCTCTCGCTTCGACATGCGCGCCACTCCAAGCGGGATTGATGCTGTCGCATTGTTCATCAGGGAAGGCCCTTCCTACAATGCAATGCGTTTCACCCATGATGGTATTGTCGCAATCAAGATGTACGTCGATTGAAAATTGTCCTTCTCCTTGTGCGGCTACATCGCCAATGTCAAATCTATAGGTCAAATTACCTACGTCAACAAATGGGATTTCAGAATCGACAATGGACATATCGATGTCCAGCATAAGCTGAATAAAGGCATCCTGTGCAACATCTGAACCCAAATTCTCATAATGAACGGTGTACCGATTGTCTGCACATTGCCTCAGATTAGGAGCATTGATGTCCAATTTGAGATGAGAACAACGCTTATTTTCTACCAGACCAATATTTAAAACCGTTGGTGATTGCTGGGCCTCCACTTGTACCGAAGGTGCTTGACAAACGGAATATGCCTCCGTCAAATGAAGTATCGAAACTTCGTAGTTCCCTTCTGGTAAGTAGCGAGAATATTTGCCATTTTGATCAGTTTGACAAAAAAACTGCTCTTGGTTAGAATTGGTGAAAACCAGAATATATCTGTTGAAGTGATCTGCAATTTTTACTGTGCAGTCCGAACTTCTTTCTTCTATTTGACCTGAAACTTGGCCAGCAAATATTTCCCCGCACAAGTGTGAGATCACCTCCTGAACACCACTTCCTGAATTGAATTCGATAAACAAAGGATCATCCGTGATAACCGGACTGCTGAAACTACTAGTGAGAAGGGCAAAGCGAAAGGTGACAATTGAACTGTACGCTGGAAGAGAAGTGGTCTCTCCTATGGGATGGCTCCAAATCGCACGAATTTTGTCATCCGTTACGTTGATCATCCCTGCATCAAAACCAGAAAGAACATTGAAGTTGGTGGACTCTACATATTCCAATTCTGAATTGTTAAAGTCTATACTCATTTGGAAGGAAGACATGTCGTAAAAATTGCTGACTAGCAATTCGACTGAAAGAGTATCATCCTCTACATAGCATAGTTGATACAATTCTACAGGCAAACTTTGTGCTTTCGCTTGCCAGGCCGACAGTACAACCCATATCCATAGTGTAAGAATCTTCTTCATTTCAAAGTCGTGTATATGTTCATGTCCGATTATAAACTCTAAAATCCGAAAACTTCAAGACCAAAAAAAGTATATTTATTGTCAATTGTAGCAAATAATTAGTGGTACAATATTTATAAAATGTTGAAAAACAGTATAATATAAAATATAAACGTAGTGAGACGCACTCTGCTTTACCAAGTTTTATCTTCATTAAATGAAAGAGAATGGCACCGCATCATTTTGGCCACCGAATCTCCCTATTTTACCACCAACGAACAGGTGACCAAATTGCTGCATTATCTGAAAGGGAAGATGACCCCAATTGATCGAAAAGGAGTAGAAAGCATCAAATTTCCTTTTAAACTAGGCGCCAAGCGCTATTCTGATGTGCAGCTCAGATTGTTGTTTAGCGAAACCCTTGAAATTGTTGAGGATGTTTTGACTTTTCAAGAGATTAAAAAAAACAAGTCAAGATTTACCATAGAACTATTGGCCTCTTACCGACAAAAGCGGGTACAAAAAAATTATAAATCCAGATTTAACCGCGTAGAAGGACAATTGGCCAATGACCTGGCCTCGGTGGATCAACTCGAAAATGAACATCTCCTTGAGTTTGAACGGTATCAGCATGAAGTCGAAGTTCATAGGGGAGATAATCTCAATATTCAACAGCTTTTGGATACTGCGGAT
>JAUILH010000110.1 GCA_030433115.1 Bacteroidia bacterium
TTCGTTGGATCGGTCACGTCATATGCGCCAATAAACCCATTACTGATCTCATCTGTGGTAAACACATAATCTCCATTGTCTGAGAACCAAATATTGTGAGAGAAGTTTCCGGGAGTATTCTGGGTTCCAAGTAAAACCGGGGCACTGGGATTGGACACATCAAACATGGACATGAAACCATCGTTGATGTGTCCCATATACAAAGTATCTCCCCTAGCTACACCATCGTGGGCATACCAGCTTTCGACTTTTCCAATCTCAATTGGACTGGTTGGATTGGTTGCTACATCCAACATGATACATCCTCCCACATCACGGTTAGCACCAAAAATGTAACAAATACCGTTTTCATCTATATAGAGATTGTGTGCACTTTGCCATTGGTCGCCGCTTGGTCCGGTGTAATAGCTAGTAGTAATTCCAGCCGCATTGGGCAGAGAACTCATATCAATGATCAACAGACCATTTTGAGCCTCTGTAGTAACATAGGCATACTTTCCAAAAGTTTTGATGTCTCGCCAAATGGAGTTCATTCCAGGCTCGTAAAACACTTCAACGGGAGATGATGGATTTGTTACATCCACAATAGACGTTCCATCATTCAACCCCATTATGGCGTATTCCTTACCAGTGGTGTCAACATGCGCCCATATATCATTGCCATCAGAACCATGTGTTTGAACAATATCCAAATGCCCTAATTGGGTCATATTCAACTGTCCAAAAGCACCTAGTGTGCAACAAAAACTCACCGTGAGTAAAAATCTTATCATACTAATCTTGTTAGACTAGCAATATACCCAATTTTGAGGAGAATCGAGTGAATAAAGAGAAGACATTGAGTGAAGTGTAGGAATTCTAAAGTTTATGTTCTGAAGGGATATGATCTTCAAACAAATGTTTCAAATGTTTTACACAGGCTCTAAAGTATGGATAGAAATGATCTTCACTGATTAATCCACCGGGGATTCCTACTTTTTCCATCTGGGCATAAATCGCGTCATTGGCTCCAACGATAAATACGTGAATGCCTTCTTCCTGAAAGGCTTTGATCGAGTCTTCCAGAGTCATTAACCCAGTTTGATCGGTAAACGGTACGCGTTTCAAATCAATCACCACAGCTCCCACATTGCTGATTTCGTCGAGATGGGATTTGAAATCGTCTGCAAAACCAAAGAAAACCGGTCCGTCCAATCGAATTACGTGCACTCTTTCAGCCAGACCTTCAGGCAGTTTCTCTTTCTTGGCAAAACTCTTCAAAGAACCTTCTTTGTTCATGTCCTCAACAACTTTAGACATTTTTTCCATGAAGAATACGGTCGACAACAATGCGCCCAATGCGACTGCATGGAGTAAATCATCGAAAACAGTGACCAAGAGTGTTAAAATAAGCACCAATGCTTCTGCCTTAGGTACTTTGATGAGCATTTTAATGCCTCTGATGTCGATCACACCAATTCCAACGGTAAATAAGATTCCTGCAAGAGCGGCCATCGGGACGTACTGAATGGCATCTGATAGAAACAAAACGATCAACAATAAAAATAAGCCCTTAGACATGCCCGACAAATGTGTTTTGGCTCCAGACTTTGCGTTAATTACCGTTCCTGAAGTAGATCCTGCGCCCGGAATCCCCCCGAATAATGCAGTCACAAAGTTTCCAAGTCCCTGACCCAATAATTCACGGCGACCATTGTGTTTGGTTTTTGTGATATTATCTGCAACAACGGATGTAAGCAAAGTATCAATGGTACCCAATGCCGCCAATGTAATGGCACTTGTGATGACAAAACCAGTCTTCGAAAAATCAAAATCAGATAAGCTGCTGAGATCAGCCATCTTAAACTCTGGATTGATCTTCCCCACAACCGCGATATCAAAATTACCAAAGTATACCACGAGTGTTGACACAACCAAAGCAAACAAAATGGCAGGAATTTTCTTTGAGACCAATGGTATCAGGTAAATGACGGCAATGGTGCCGGCTCCGATGGCAAATGAGGCACCATCCATACTTTCCAACTTATTGAACAATACCTCAAAAATATTGAGTAAACTTTTGTCTTTCGGATTTGAGTGCCCTATTAATGGCAGAAGTTGCTGGCCGATTATGATAACTCCTATTCCACCCATGAATCCTGAAATAACGGGGTATGGAATGTATTTCACGTAGCGAGCCACTCCTATTACAGAGAACACGATTTGGAAGATTCCGACACACAGAAAAATAGGCAATATCAAAGAAAAATCTCCTGACGCCTGTGCGATGATTCCGGCGGCAATCAGTGTCATTGGTGCGGTTGGATCGCTGATTAAAGTCTGCGTTCCTCCCACAACAGACGCCACAATACATAGAAAAATGGCGGTGTATAGTCCCACTGAGGCATCCGCCCCTCCTGTTGCCGCCAAACCAAATGCCAGTGCTGTTGGAATGGCTACTATGGCTGCAGTTAAACCTCCCAGGACATCTCCCTTCAGGTTGTCTTTATATTTTGTAAAAATCGTTCCCATGGCTAAAGGCACAAGGTAATGATAATTACGAATTCTTAAAACGGATTAGAACAAAGTAATCTGCCCCTGATCGTCGGAATCATCTTTCGAATCACTGTCCTCACTATCTTCACCAGAAGACTCCTCATCTTGAGCGTCAGTTAGATTTGTGATCTCAAATTCAACAGTTACGGGTTTTTCTGAGTCGGCAGGCCCTGTCTCTTTTTTAGGTGAATCGGATGTTTTAGCTGACGGTGACTTGTCCTTCTTCGGTTCTTCGGCACTTTCTTTTTTAACAGACTTAGAAGAGGTATCTGTACTGCCAGAGGGACTCACATCCTCAGTTTTTGTACTTGAATTGTCCTCAGAAATTTCATTCCCCTCTCCACTACTCTCTTCATTACGGTCTGCGTCATTGGATGACTCATCTAAAGCATCACTTGATGTGGCTTCTTCTTTTTCAGTCTCAGGCCAGTCTTCACCTTCAACTTTAGGTAACAGCTCGATTTCCTTAACTTTCAATTTTGTAAGCTGATTCCCTTGAGCTTTTAAACCCTTTACATCAATTAAGGCGCTTAATTCTTCTTCCTTGTCTGGTAAATCCTTAGTCTCCTTGAGTCGTTTATTGTAAATGATCTTAATTCTTGGTTTGAAGTTGGTTGAAACAACAGCCATTTCCGAATCTTCATGCTCAGAAATAAAACTTACTTTTTTATCCGTTGTGATTTCGCACAAGAAGCGTTTGACATAATATAATTCCTTCTCCCCATCATAATAAACACAGGAAATGGCTCTTTCGGGATACCATTTTTCAATGTGAATCAAATCATCGTCAAACCTGGTGGACAACTCAAAATTAGACAAGCGATATTCACCAGATTTGTATAAGGTTAGAATCCTATCTTCCCCCTTGAATTCACCGAGCAGCACTCCGCGCCCTTCATCATTCAATCTCTTCACAACATCATCAAACCACACCTTTCTGGCTGCCAATGTAGACCCTCCGATTTCCTTTTGAACGACTTTACTAATCAATTCCTTGGTAACTCTATTCCCTTTAGATCCACGACCTTTGATGAGTAATTCGCTGAAATCAATATCAAATTTCAATTTCTTCAGATGAGGCCTGGCTCTCAGAGCCACAGTCACAACCTCTTTTCTACCATTGGGGTTGACAGAAAAATAATGCACTTTGGAGTTCTTATTTCCGGCTGTCATTTCGTACTCCTTGTCTCGAGTAATGCTTTTAACAGGGAAACGTTTCATGTAGGATGGTCCGCCTTTGCCATCCTGATAGATTAAATGGTAAATGGTGCGCTCATCACCTTTCTTCCAAACGGCTGCATGAAGAATGTCTTTTCCAACAAACTTTTTGTCAGCGATTTTAGTCACTAACATCTTCCCGTCCGCCTTAAAGACTATCACATCATCAATCTCAGAACAATCAGCCACAAATTCAGAGTTGGTCAAAGACCGTGAAGACCATCCAATAAAACCTTCTTCCCGGTCGACATACAATTTTTTATTGGCAACAATTACCTTTTTGGCAGATATGTTGTCGAAAACCTTTATTTCAGTTTTTCTTTCCTTGCCTTCAGAATACTTCTCTTTTAGGTTTTTGAAGTAATCTATCGCGTAATCTATTAAGTTGTTAAGATAATATTCAACTTGCTTAAGTTCTTCTTCCAGTTTATTAATGACCTCATCTGCCTTGAAACTATCGAACTTAGAGATTCTCTTAATCTTGATCTCAGTTAATCTCACCAGGTCATCCTCGGTAACAGCTCGTTTCAGATGTTTGACGTGAGGTTTCAAGCCTTTATCGATCGCCGCCAGAACCCCTTCCCAGGTTTCTTCTTCTTCAATAAGGCGGTACACGCGTTTCTCGATAAAAATCTTTTCTAAAGAAGAAAAATGCCATTGCTCTTCCAGCTCTCCCTTTCTAATCTCAAGCTCTTTTTTGAGCAGGTCCAGCGTGATATTGGTATTCCTTTTAAGAATTTCAGAAACCCCTAAAAACAGAGGCTTATTATCTTCAATCACGCACGAATTGGGTGAAATAGACACCTCACAATCGGTAAAGGCGTAGAGCGCATCAATGGTCTTATCCGGAGACACTCCAGACGCGATATGCACGATAATTTCCGCTACAGCTGCCGTATTGTCTTCAATTTTCTTAATCTTGATTTTCCCCTTGTCATTTGCTTTAATCACACTTTCGATAAGAGAAGTTGTTGTGGTTCCATATGGAATCTCACTGATGATCAAAGTCTTTTTGTCTTGCTGACTAATTTTGGCTCTTACTCGAATTTTTCCACCTCTGAGACCGTCATTGTAGTTGCTAAAATCGGCCATGCCACCGTGAGGGAAATCCGGGAATATCTCCACCTTTTTGCCTCTCAAATGATTAATGGAATTATCAATGAGCTCGATAAAATTATGAGGCAAAATCTTACATGCCAAGCCAACGGCAATACCCTCTGCTCCTTGAGC
Organism: Bacteroidia bacterium; assembly: GCA_030433115.1. Lineage (GTDB taxonomy): Bacteria > Bacteroidota > Bacteroidia > Flavobacteriales_D > JAUILH01 > JAUILH01. The sequence goes on from JAUILH010000110.1 coordinate 4,984, forward strand.
CAAAAGAAGAGGGAACTTGATGGGCAAATACTTGGGTTCCTTGTTACGTCCATCATATGAAGTGAGCCACTCAGTGGTTTTCTTGTTGAACATGACCTCCCCTGCGAACTTGGACAATCTCGCTTCAATATATCTTGGTGCGGCGGCAGAATCTCCTGTAAGTGTGTTTCCCCAGTTACCCTGACAATCTACTGCAATGTCTTTTTGCCCAAGCTGAACTAAGGCATCACCGATGGAAGCATCACCATGAGGGTGGTATTTCATGGTGTTACCGATGATATTGGCTACTTTATTGTAGCGCCCATCATCCATCTCTTTCATAGAGTGAAATATACGCCTCTGAACTGGTTTCATACCGTCCTCTAGTGCGGGAACAGCACGTTCTAAGATCACATAGGACGCGTAATCAAGGAACCAGTCCTTGTACATACCGGAAATAGGAATGATATTCTCATCTGCAGAACTTTCACCCTGGTTTTCACCACCAGAGTTGTCCATCTCATCATTCACATCCTCTATGTCATCGTTTTCACTCATCTTCAGATAAGACCTCTTGCAAGTCCTCTTCTACTTTCAGGTTATCAATAATAAATGTTTGTCTGTCGGGGGTGTTTTTACCCATGTAAAACTCCAAAATAGATTCTACTGAGGCGTCTCGACCAATCATCACTGGTTCCAGGCGCATATCGTCTCCAATGAAATTGGCAAATTCGTCCGGAGAAATTTCACCAAGCCCCTTGAATCGCGTGATTTCAGGATTTCTTCCCAGCTTTTGAATCGCCGCTCTCCTCTCCTCATCGGAGTAACAATAGATGGTCTCCTTCTTATTTCTCACCCTAAATAATGGGGTCTGAAGAATATACAAATGTCCTTTCTTGACCAAATCAGGAAAAAACTGAAGGAAGAACGTCATCAAAAGCAGTCGAATATGCATACCATCAACATCTGCGTCCGTGGCAATCACAATATTGTTGTACCGAAGGTTGTCCAAATCCACCTCAATATCCAAGGCAGCTTGAATTAAATTAAACTCTTCATTTTGATAGACTATTTTTTTTGTAAGTCCGTAAGAATTAAGTGGTTTACCACGTAAACTAAATACGGCCTGCGTATTTACATCACGTGATTTTGTGATAGATCCACTGGCAGAATCTCCCTCGGTGATGAACAAGGTGGTTTCTTCTCGTCTTTCATTCTTACTGTCGGTATAATGAACTCTACAGTCTCTTAATTTCTTATTGTGAAGATTGGCTTTTTTGGCACGTTCTCTTGCCAATTTTCTAATTCCAGACAACTCCTTACGCTCCTTTTCGGATTGCTTGATCTTCTTTTCAATGGCATCTGCCACTTCCGGATTTCTGTGCAGGAAATTATCTAGTTTTTCTTTAAGAAAATCCATCACAAAGGCACGCATGGATTTCCCTCCAGGCTCGATTTCCAGAGAGCCTAATTTCGTTTTGGTTTGAGACTCGAAAACGGGTTCTATTACCTTTACAGCAACTGCAGCCACTACCGATTGGCGAATATCTACAGCTTCATAGTTTTTCCCAAAAAAGTCCTTGATTACTTTGGCAAAAGCTTCTCTGAAAGCGGACAAATGTGTTCCACCCTGAGTGGTATGTTGTCCGTTGACAAATGAAGAATAATCTTCTCCATAGCTTTTAGAATGTGTAAAGGCTACCTCAATATCATCTCCTTCCAAATGAATAATTGGATACAGCGGTTCAGCATCCATGTTATTCTCTAGCAGGTCTAGCAAGCCATTTTTAGAATGAAAACGGTTGCTGTTGAACATAATGGTCAAACCTCTATTGAGGTAGCAATAGTTCCAAAGCAGCTTTTCTATGTAAGGAAATTTGTACTTGTAGTTTTTGAAAACCGTGTTATCCGGAACAAATTCTACAAACGTTCCGTTCTCCTTATCGGTTTTTTCCAATTTAGACTCTTCAAGCAACTCTCCAGCGCTAAAAACTGCACGCTTCATCTCTCCATCCCTGTAGGACTCAACCAAAAACTTTGTAGACAGGGCATTCACCGCTTTGGTACCTACCCCATTCAAACCAACAGATTTTTTAAACGCTTTGCTGTCGTACTTTCCACCTGTATTCATTTTGGAAACCACATCCACTACTTTTCCAAGCGGAATTCCTCGCCCATAATCTCTTACAGTAACTACGCCCTCTTTCAGTTTCACAATAATTCTTCTGCCATTCCCCATTACAAACTCATCAATAGAGTTATCAAGAACTTCCTTCAATAGAATATAAATTCCATCATCTGCAGCAGAACCATCTCCCAACTTACCAATATACATTCCAGGACGCATACGGATATGCTCCTTCCAATCAAGCGACCTGATATTATCCTCTGTATATTTAACTTCTTCAGACATAGTTGGACCTACAAAAATAACAGCTATCTCTCGTCAATATAGACAGACACGTCATGGGTTTTTAACAGTTTTATTAACCAATAAACAATCTGAGAGGATCGAACTGCTATTTTATCATCAAAAAGACTTAAATTGATTCTTCTAAACTTTAGGAAATGGAATTTGAACTCAACACAACTATTAATGCCTCTGCAGAAGCCATTTTTAATGCATGGTTATCAAGTAAAGGTCACGCAGAGATGACTGGAGGAGCAGCTAAATGCAGCAGAGAAATCAATAAGCCTTTTGAAGCCTGGGATGGCTACATCAGCGGCAAAAACCTTGAGGTAATTCCAAACCAAAAAATCGTTCAAACCTGGCGAACTACTGAGTTTTCAGAAGACGAAGAAGACTCCATAATCGAATTGAATTTTGAGGAGCTCGACGGAAAGACACACCTTCATTTGAAACATTCCAACCTACCTGCTCATGGAGAGCAGTATGCCAAAGGATGGGAAGTACATTATTTTGAACCAATGCACGAGTTTTTTAAATAATCAGAATATGCTTAGATCAGGGTTTCTTATATTTATATTACTCTCATCTCTATTAAATGGTCATAGTCAAATCCCAAAGACAGCTCATGACATTGCCAGATCTATTTTACCAACGCGATTGCAATGCGAAAGCTCCAGAATTATACTTGAGGACAGTATTTTTTATGACTATAATGACGACAGTACCAAGAGTGAAAAAGAGAAGGAGACTTATTTTTTCAACTACTCGATACAGTTCAATGATGATTGGAAAGATTTTATAGCAATCTCGATTCACAAGGATTTGAGCATTAAATATGTGAGTGGCGTACCTCACAAGAACTACTCATACTCTCCCTGCACAGCACTTACCAAAAAGCAGCTTTGGGAAATTGCCAGAAAGCATGGCTTTAGGTCCAGGTACAAAAATTGCAGCTATTCTCTTTATTTTCTAGATGACAGGTTAACTGTTGCCTTTCACGAAAAAAGAAGTCGTTGGGATATTGACATGCATAAGGTTGATGCACATTCTGGCGAATATTTAGGTGGTATAAAAATGAATGTGACATTCTGACGAATACTACCGCTTCCCTCGATTTAATTACAGTTCAAGCAATTGATATCAGCACCTGGCAACAGAACATAACTTCCTCTAATTCTTTCGATCATTTTTATGCGTAGTTGCTTATCGCCACAGCTTATGTACATAGAATTAACATAGTCGTATGGCGACACCTCTATTGAACCGTCTGAATAATTGGAAAACGGATTATCAGGAACTACGACACTGTCTATTTCCCAGCAATCATCGGCATTTATTTGAGATTTAAACTGGTTTATATTATTGCTCAAATTGTTCAAAGTTGAGTCTTTCATGTACTGAATCATATTGACTAACTCATCATTGCCATCTGATATATGAAGTAAGCGATACAGATCTTCCTTTTTTATGTAGACACTGTTAAGCTGACTTTCTTCTGGATTTAGAAAAGCAGATTTCAACTCAACAACAAAAGGTTCATCTTCCAGGCAGTTATGCTTCTCCGACTCTTCAGTTGATACGGAACATTGCAAAAAAGACAGAGCTAATACAGAAGCAAAAAAAGAATTCCACCTACACATTAAATCTAAAATGCATCACATCCCCGTCTTCAACTACATAGCCTTTACCTTCAACCCCTTGCTTACCAGCTTCTCTCACGGCAGATTCTGATCCGTACTCAATAAAGTCGTTGTACTTGATGACTTCTGCACGGATAAATCCTTTTTCGAAATCTGTATGAATCACTCCAGCTGCCTGAGGCGCTGTCATCCCTTTATGAATTGTCCACGCACGTACTTCTTTCTCTCCAGCTGTGAAATAGGTTTGAAGATTCAAGAGCTTATATGCAGCTCTGATCAATTTACTTACTCCTGGCTCATCTAGTCCTAAATCATCCAAGAACATCTGACGCTCTTCATAGGTTTCTAATTCTGCAATATCCGATTCGATCGCAGCTCCCAGAACCAGCACCTCTGCATTCTCATCCTTTACTGCTTCCTTAACCGCTTCAACATATTGGTTTCCATTTGCAACAGATGACTCATCTACATTGCACAAATACATCACAGGCTTGTCCGTCAATAAATGAAGGTCTTTCAATAAACCCTGATCTAATTCCTCAACCTCAACCGTTCTTGCCGACTTGCCAGCTTCCAGTGCGCTCTTATATTGCTCAAGATAATTCATGGTTTTAACAGCTTCCTTATCTCCTGACTTAACGACTCTTGTTAAGGACTGAATTTTCTTCTCCACGGTCTCCAAATCTTTCAATTGTAGCTCGATATCAATAACCTCTTTATCTCGAACGGGATCAACACTGCCGTCCACATGAACAATGTTGCCATCATCAAAACACCTCAACACATGAATAATGGCGTCTGTTTCGCGAATATTTGCCAAAAACTGATTTCCCAGTCCTTCACCTTTACTTGCGCCTTTTACCAGACCAGCAATGTCTACAATTTCTATGGTGGTTGGAACTACACGTTCGGGGTTCACCAACTTTTCTAATGCCTCCAATCGTGGATCCGGAACGGTAATTGTCCCCAAATTAGGTTCTATTGTACAAAAAGGAAAGTTTGCAGATTGCGCCTTCGCATTAGACAAACAGTTAAACAAGGTAGATTTACCAACATTTGGTAGACCAACAATTCCACATTTCAGCGCCATAATTCAAAATTTTACGCCACGAAAGTAATTAGTTATTCTCGAAAATGTTCACTGTACCCTGGTAATTTTGCAATTCATTGGTAAATGGTCGTGTGGCATCCAAAATATAGAAATAGGTTCCATCGGCTACTTTAGAACCATTCATATTGGTTCCATCCCAGTCATTCTGATAATCCTGCTTTTCATAAACCAGCTGTCCCCATCTATTGTAGATTCTCAAATAAGTGTCCTTATATATATCCAAACCATCTACCACAAAGAAGTCATTTATACCATCTGAATTAGGTGTAAATACGTTTGGAATATTGATGATGCATGGATCTGTAGTTACTATAGCATTGTCCTGAGTTGCATTACATACGTTTTGAACAACCACCATGTAATCACCAGCTGCAGTGGCGCCATAGCTTGGACCAGTTGCTCCTACCAATGGCGAACCATCAAAGAACCACTGGTAAGTAGAAGGTGTACTTTGCTCGACATCCATGACGTATGTATCTCCATCACAGATCAGAGTATCCAAAATTACGGCCCCAGGATCATTATAATATAAGATGGAGACCATACTCGTATCTCCACATTGATTTCCAATATAGCCGTAAAGGTAAAGACCGTTCTCAGATACTGTCACCATTGGATTGTCATCTGTGGCATTACTTGAATAAGCAGAAATTCCTGGACCTGACAATTGAGTCCATATGCCACCTTCAGCCGACACAGTGTTTACCATTTGATGTGTCATATCACAGGCAATAGTATCGTCCATGATAGATGCTCCAGGAATGGCGTACACATTGATAGTGGTGTCATAAGTGCACCCAAAATTATCGGTAACGGTAAACGTGTAAAAGTTATCTCCCAAAGTACTAGGAGTAGCCACCAATGCAGTATCCAGTCCTCCGGATAAATCTGAATTTGGCAACCAGGCCTCAGACACTATTTGCGGTGCGTAGGTTTCTGTATTTGGATTAAGGGCAGGATCAAAACAAATGCCCCATTCAAATATATAACCATCATCCTGACCTAAATTATCCCTCACAGTGATTGTCCACAAGCCATTAATTGGACAACCTACCAGATCTGCAAAAGTCTGTTCTGGTTCATAATCACCTGCCTGAACGGACTGTCCGTTAGAAGGCGTTGTTACCGGAACCGTAGTATAGCCGTTGACCCAAGCCGGATTCGGCGCGCCATCATAAAAACAATACTCCCAACCTACGCCAGGATTTCCAATATTGGCGTCATAAGCCTGTCCTAAGAAGGTAGACCCTCCTCCAAAACCTCCGGGCATTAATCCATTTCCTGTAAATGAGTTAAAAATATTGGTGGTAGTACCATTCGGACAGGTCAAAGTCATTTCCAAATCTCCCAAATAAGAATGCTCAATAGTAATGCACAGATTCTTAATGTCACTTGCATTTGCTATTGTTAAACCAGCAGGAAAACCTGAGATATTGACATCTGTCGAATAATTCTGTCCGGAGCCATCAGGAAGGTAAGTCAGGCCTGCAAATGTACCTCCAATGATGATACTTGACTGCGTAGGATCTACACCGGCAGTATCGGTTGCAGTAATCCCCCCAATCAATTGCGTTGAAGCATTCAGACAAACCGTGTCTTCCAAAGGCATGCATGTGCTAAAATCAGGCGTTGTGGACACCCTCACTTTTGCAATGAGGTATTCAGTCTGAGGAAAATGATCACTCACCGCTAAAGTCACTAAATATCCTTGTTGAGCACCAGGCACAAACCATGCTGTATCACCTATGGCAGTTGTTCCATCACTAAAAGACCATTCCACATCATGGTTATTAATTTGGTCGTAGCCCGTTCCGGTAATGCTGGTATCGTATGGGAACAAAGGGGCAGCTATGAACATAACTGAATCTCCAGGACAGACATCCACATATCCCGTATCAACAGGTATCATATCATTTCCTCCGGCAATATCTCCGTTGATGTATGCGACCATGTGTGCTTCAAAAGGCTGCGGTGGATTTCCACAAGTCACGTTACCATCCCAGCCACTTGCTTCTGTCATTCCATCTGACACAAACACAACGGTTAAACAACCTGAGGGATTATTGGCAAAACTTGCCTGAAAAGTGGCTCCTGTTGGGTGTGTTGCACTATTTATTGCCCCCAAAAGTGGGGCGGCCGTACTCGGACCGTCATATACATAAACAGTATCTGTGGCGTCTACATTCCAGGTATAACCTGCATTTGTTGCAAAAGCGATGGACACTTTACTTCCTGTTCCGGGATCAGGACAAATGACCAAAGTATCGTTTTCATTTGGTCCATAATCTGCACCTGTATTTCCACTATCAAAGAAATTCTGAATGGTCCCATCATTAAAGACGTTACAATCTATAGGATTCGCCTGATCATAATCTGCATCCGTAATGAGGATATTTTGGGCCTGAGTTGATAAACTACCAAGACCAAAAAACAATGTACCTAGTAATAACCGTTTCATTATTTCAAAGTTTTTTGGTTTCTCAACATGTCAACATGTTTCCTCGATCGAATTACCAGCATTTTCGTACCTCCATTGATTCTGAAATACTGATAATCATTCTCAAGAATCTCGATATTCAATGCCAAAATATTCACATTTTCCGTGTCTGTTAGCTGAATATTCTTTGAGCGATCTGACGGACCAGACTTCTCCAAAGGGAAATCTGTTACATACCATGCCTTATCTAAATCGAAAATCAAAGCGCTGTATTGATCAGGTGCTTCAGACTTCATTTTTTCAATCTCGTCTTTAGAATATTTTGCCTCTAAACGGGTATCGTGGTTTTGCGCCATCAAATGAGACGTAAAAACCAGTAAAAGAGACATCATTAACAGTTTGGACATAGGCGATTTTATTATGATAATGTGACTTTAAAGTTACGACAAATAATTTTTTTCATTTTAACAGTCTCAAAAGTTTTTAACACTCCATCTTAAAAGCGCCGATTAGACTTACTTTTGAATCAAAATTTGATTTAAAATGGCCAATCTAGAAGAACTCAATAAGATCTGTACACAAGTAAGACGCGACATAGTAAGAATGGTTGCAGGAGCATCAAGCGGTCACCCAGGTGGCTCTTTGGGATGTGTTGAATATTTTGTTGGCTTGTATTTTGAAGTGCTCAAGCACAATCCTGATGAGTTCAACATGGATGGCACAAATGAAGATTTATTCTTCTTGTCGAACGGACATATTTCTCCGGTTTGGTATAGCACATTAGCCCGAAGAGGATATTTTCCGGTAAGCGAATTGGCGTCTTTTAGAAAATTAAATTCCAGATTACAAGGACATCCTGCTACAAAGGAAAAATTACCAGGAATTCGAATGGCTTCAGGCTCTCTTGGTCAAGGTTTATCAGCAGCGATTGGAGCAGCAAGTGCAAAAAAACTCAATAATGACAACTCTTTGGTCTATTGCTTAATGGGTGATGGCGAAATCCAGGAAGGTCAGGTTTGGGAAGCTGCTATGTACGCTGGAGCTAAAAAAATTGACAGCATAATTGCTACGATCGACTATAATGGCAAGCAAATTGATGGAGAGACTGATGACGTGATGTCTCTTGGAAACATAAAAGCTAAATGGGAAGCCTTTGACTGGAAGGTTTTGGAGATGGATGGCAATGACATGCAAAGTGTGTTGAATGTGCTTTCTGAAGCCAAATCTTTATCGGGCAATGGACAACCTATTATGATTATAATGACCACCGAAATGGGACAGGGCGTTGACTATATGATGGGCACACACAAATGGCACGGAAATGCGCCAAATGAAGAACAGCTTCAAGCTGCCCTGAATCAGCTAACTGAAACCATTGGGGATTATTAAATATATGCGTTCATTATTTATCATACTTTTTTTATGTCTTAGCAGCATACAGGTCTATGCTCAAAAACCTACTTTAACACGGATTTTATTTGTTTTTGATGCCTCTAACTCCATGAATGGGCGTTGGGATTCGAAAAGCAAAATTGAAGTGGCTCGTGAAATTTTGATGCAAGCCGTAGACAGTTTAAAAGGAACTGACAACCTAGAATTGGCTCTGAGAATTTATGGTCATCAAACCAGAATTATTCAGGGCAGACCGGAAACTCAGGATTGTAATGATACCAAACTGGAAGTGCCTTTTTCTCGCACCAGCCATGAAGCCATCAAAGGAAAAATAAGAACAGTTGTTCCTAAAGGAACCACCCCCATTGCCTTGTCGCTGGAAAAATCTGCAGGTGATTTCCC
>JAUILH010000252.1 GCA_030433115.1 Bacteroidia bacterium
ATTCAAAGTTTCTTTATACGTGCTCATGTCGTTCTTGAATAAGTTTACTAATTAACTGATAGACCTGACTTATGTTCGGACAGTTCTCTAGCAAAGCTAAGTGTTTTTCCATGCTTTTAACATCTTTTCTTACTGCCGGACCCGTTTGAGTGTCCTCCGGATGATGTGTGTCCCATGAACGCACACTTTCTTTTAGAATTGGCAACAAATTCCTGGCGTTGTCCGGTCCTATTAAATCATGACAAAGTGTAAACAAATAATTGCTAAAGTTGTTGCTTAACACAGCACAAAGATGCATTTTGTCTCTTAATTCCTGATCAGATAAAATGGCTTTGCCGCCCAATTTTGAAATGAGAAATTCAATGATCTGCTGATCTTCGTTTGTAGAGCTTTCGTAGTAAAACGGTGTATTGCTTAGGTCGCTATCTGCACCATTCAAACTTTGAATAGGCCACATAACAGCTTTTCTTTTAAATGAAATGTCATCCAGGTCTTGTGTTCCTGATAAATGAACACCAATACCAGTAAAACCATTGATCTGCATAGCAACTTCCAGGATCGCACTGTCCGTTACTGCCAAAATAATGATGTCGCAATTCATTAAATCAACAATGTCCTCGCATTTGGCGATCTGATACTTTGATGCCAGTTCCTCCGCTTTTTTGCTGTCTCTGGCAAAAAGAGTAATCTCAAAATGATTAGAAAGTTTGGGGATTAGGGTGTTTGCGGCCTTTCCACTTCCAATTATTCCTATGGTGCTTACCTTCTCGATGGTCTTTTTTTACAAAATAAAGAATGATATTCAAATAAACGGGGAACTGACCTATTTTGTGTCCTCGATTGTGCTATTTTTGCATGGATTTTGAAAATTTTCATAAAAATATTGGATTTCATCTTCTCGATGAAAATGATGTTCATCCTCATGGCTATTTTCGCCTTCGCGATTGGTTATGCCACCATTATAGAGGACAAATATGATACCCCAGCTGCCAAAATTTTAGTGTTCAATGCCGCTTGGTTCGAACTATTGCTCATTGTTCTGGGCGTCAATTTGATAGGAGGAATCATCAATCATAAGATGTGGAAAAAGGAGAAGTGGGCTCAGTTGACTTTTCATGTGGCTTTCATTTTTATTCTGTTGGGTGCCGGTATTACTCGAGTCTCCGGCTACGAAGGAATTATGCAGATCAAAGAGGGAGAAGCCTCAAGACTTATGTACTCCGCGGAACCCTATTTGCAGCTTAACTTTTTTAAAGTCACAAGGTCGGAAACCGGAGATGTGATTGGAATTGGACAGGAACCAGTTCGTGCGGATAGAATCGCCATGTGGTTGTCTGAAGGAACACCCAGACAAAACAATTTTTCTAAAGAATTTGACCTGGGGTCAGAAACACTCACGCTAGACTATAACTGGTACGTGACCAATAAGGTCTTGGATGTGGTAGAAGGCAACGGCAAGGGACATGAGTATATTCTCATAAAATTCAGCATGGACCCCAGGGATACCATGTACATTAAGTCTGGCACAACTAGGATAAAAGGAGGAATTAAGTTGAGTTTTAATGACGATAGCTTCACGGATGCACTCCAGTTTTCCAATTCCGATGGTGGGGAGGTGTACTTAGAGACACCTTACGATATGACCACTCTCGATCAGACCGTTCTTAGAAAAGGCGGGAGTCCTGAAGATGCCATGGACACTTTGATTCGAGATACAAGACATAGATTGCGTCCCAGAATTGTGCACACATTGGATCGACTTCAGTTCTGGTACGCCTCTCACTTTAATGATGTGGTGATGACATACAGAACGCCATCTCAAATGGAAGACGATCAAAAAATGGGGTCTGCTTTCCTAAGTTTGAATGCCAAATTTTCTGGAGGAGAACAAGATATTGTGATAGAAGGGCAAGCAGACAGGGAAACCATGATGAGAGGGTTTTACATGAAAGATTATCTGGTGAATATCGGTTACGGTCCTAAGTTAATCGAATTGCCATTCTATGTGAGATGCGACGACTTTAGATTGGAAAAGTACGACGGCTCTCAACAACCCAGCTCTTATGAATGTGATTTGGCTATATTGGATTCTTCTGAGGGAGAGTTTTTTGGTGCGACAGTATTCATGAATCACGTATTGGATTATTCAGGGTACCGATTTTTTCAGTCATCTTACAGTACTTCTGATGAAGCCATGCAGTCAGGTAGTCGAGAACCGGATATTACAGTATTATCAGTCAATCACGATTTCTGGGGAACTGCTGTAACATATCTCGGATACATTCTCATGGCAATTGGATTCATCTGGGCCATCATAAAAAGAACCTCACGTTTTGGTGTGGTTCGTAAGAGTCTGATAGAACTTAATTCAAAGCGTGCCGGGCTGATCATTTTTGGTCTATTATCAATGAATTCCCTGGCTCAGAACACACCTAAGGATGAGAATTATTATGCTGAAAAACTCCGGGACCTTTACGAGACAGACAAGGTTTTCACTGATTTTGATGAAGCCTACATTAAAAGCAGTGAAAGGCTACTGGTTCAGACCCATGGCGGAAGAATTTGT
>JAUILH010000111.1 GCA_030433115.1 Bacteroidia bacterium
GATGAGCAGCTTCTCTTTCCTCTTTAGTAGGTAATGTATTGATTTCTGACTCTGTGAGTCCTGGCAACGGATCTTCTTCTCCCATTCCAACCGGAACCAACCGTCTTGGATCAATGCCTTTCTCTTCAACCAAATATTTGACACAGGCTTTGGCTCTGTTTATTGATAAAACCTTATTAAAGTCATTGTCTCCCCTACAATCTGTATGTGATCTCAATTGAATAATCACACCCGGATTGTCTTTCAAAATATTGTAGACATAATTTAACGAATCCTTGGAGTTTACAGAATCATTCACCTGAAGAAAAAATTGTTCAAAATCGTATCTCACTTCAGGTAATTTCAGGGGCTCTATCATGTTAGGTACCAGGAATTCATAAATAAAGTGCTCAGATCTATCAAGATTGTAAGTAGAAAACATTTGTTCAGACCTTAGTACTTCTCCTTTCTTTTCTACTATCAAAGTATAATTGACATCCGGTTTGATCAGCGGCTTACCATTTTTAAAATGCCCCACATTGACACTCCCATTCTCATTTGTTTGATAGATATAGTTGGTATTATCGCTGCCTATCAGTTGAATTTGTGCATTTGGAACTGGTTCTTTAGAGTCTTTAAACATCACTGAACAACTTAAGTCAAAAACTAAAGCAGGGAGGTTAAATTTATAGATGTCGTCTTTTTGTGCTCTGGAACGGTTACTTGTGAAATAGCCTCTCTCGTTGCTCCCTTCGAAGATAATTCCGAAATCGTCGGCATGTGAATTAATGGGATATCCAAGGTTCTTCGGTTCAGACCATTTGCCATCTGAGAAAATCGTTTTATAGATATCCATACCGCCCATTCCAACTCTGGCATCAGTAACTATGTATAGTTCATTTTTTGACCTTATATATGGGAACACCTCATTTCCTGGTGTATTGATGATTGCCCCTAAATTCTGCGGAACACCCCACTCCTTATCCCGTTTGTTATAATCAGATTTGTAGATGTCGTAACCGCCGTAACCGCCAGGAATATTCGCAGAAAAATACAAAGTCATTCCATCTGCCGACAAACTGGGATGACGGATAGCTAGACTATCCTGACCCTCTGACTTGAATTGAATTAATTCTGGTTGCCCCCATTGTCTGCCAACTTTCTTACACACATATAAATCACAACCGTAGCTTTTCTTCTTATCGATGGCACAGCGCGTAAAAATCATCAGGTTTCCTTTTTTATTAGTGACACAAACGCCTTCATCGTGTTCGGTATTAATGGCGTTGTTCAGTAATTCCGGTTGTCCCCAGTGGCCCTTATTGTCGCGCTTAGCATACCAAATGTCTTTATTTTGTCCACCAATAATGTCGTTTGACTTATTGAAATCATTTCCCGGTCGATTAGAGGTAAAATAGAGTTCATCATAATTTGTAGATGCATAGAAGGGTGAAAAATCGTAATGCTCCGAATTCATGACATCTTCCGGACTGACTTTATAGCGACTGGGATTTGCTTGTTGCTGGAGTGCAAATTCACAGATATTTTTGATACGTTCTGCACGATCTGTTGATTTGGCAGATTTACATTTCCTAATTAGTTCCCTGGCGTTTCTATAATTGGCTTGTTGAATATTATTTTCAGCCCAATCAATATACATAGAATCACTCAACAAGGACTGATACTGCAACTTTTCTGCTCTTTCAAAATATTGCTCTGCAGATGCAGGCTCGTTGTACCTCACATAGCACAAAGCCAATTTATAACTGATATACGCCTTAGCAGATTGACTGGATAAGGCATGTCCATTTAACTTTATTTTTCTATTGGAAGTGTATGCTTTTTTGTAAGCATCCATGGCTCTGTAGACACGGTCTTGTTGAAACATGAATTCGGCTTCTTTGAAGAAGTTTTTTTGAGATATGGCGTATTGAGCAGATACGAAGAAAACACTGAGAAGGATTAATCTATAGATCATGATTATTTTTTCCTTCCTAATACGTCTTGAAAAAAATGGTTACAAAACATTTCTATTGAATGTACAGAATAGAAGCCATGCTTTGACTATGGCCATAGTATGGAAACAAAAATCCCATTCCATTTATTGGAATGGGATTTAAATAGTTTTGGGATTTGATTTATCTCGTAAAGAGGATCTCCCTTAGTTTAGGGAAAGGCCATGCTTGATCATCAACTGTCAATTCTAACTTATCGGATTGATATTTAATCAAATCGAAATAAGGTTTCACTTTATCGCAGTATGCGAATGCCATATCTCTGGGGTGATCCATTTTATTGGCTTTTCTACGCTCATCAATCATTTTTGCAACTAATTGATTCATTTCATTGATATGGTTTGAAATACGTTCGATGAAATCCAATTGTGTCGCTGCAGCTTTCTTTCCTGCAGTTGCGCCCAATACATCTTTCAATCCTTGAACATTTTGGATCAATTCATTTTGGTATTTAATCGCAGACGGAATGACATGGTTTCTCACCATATCACCAAGCACACGTGCTTCAATTTGCAATTTCATCACATAATTCTCCAATTCAATTTCATGACGTGCATTCATTTCCTGTTCAGTGAAGACACCTTGCTCAGCAAATAATTTCTGAACTTTCTTGTCAACCATGACATCCAATGCTCTTGGAGTGTCCTTCAAATTAGACAAACCTCTTTTCTCAGCTTCTTTCACCCATTCATCGCCATAACCATTGCCTTCAAAACGAATTTTCTTAGAGGTTTTGATCAGCTTCTGAAGTTCTTTTAAAATGGCTTCATCTTTCTTGTCACCACCTTTGATTCTCTTATCCACTTCCTTCTTGAAAATCTGAAGTTGTTTTGCCACAATCACATTCAAGGCAATCATTGGAGATGCACAGTTTGTAGCGGATCCTGGAGCTCTGAATTCAAATTTATTTCCTGTAAATGCGAAAGGAGACGTTCTATTTCTATCCGTATTATCCAATAAGATTTGAGGAATTTTACCAATGTTTAGTTTCAATTCCGTTTTGTCTTCTGGAGTCATTCTACCAGCCTTGATGCTCTTTTCCAGGTCATCTAAAAATGAGGTCAATTGAGACCCTAGAAATACTGAAATGATAGCTGGGGGGGCCTCATTGGCTCCCAGTCTATGATCATTGCCAGCTGAGGCTATGCTAGCTCTTAAAATATCCGCGTTGTCATTAATCGCTGCAATCGTGTTCACCAAGAAAGTTAAGAATTGTAAGTTACTCTTTGGATTTTTACCTGGCTTCAATAAGTTGACACCTGTGTTGGTAGAAAGCGACCAGTTATTGTGCTTACCAGACCCATTTAATCCAGAGAATGGTTTTTCATGAAGCAAGACTCTAAAATCATGATTAATGGCGACCTTTTCCATGATATCCATCAACAATACATTATGGTCATTAGCCAGGTTGGCTTCTTCAAAAACCGGTGCACATTCAAATTGGTTTGGAGCCACTTCATTATGACGGGTAGTTACAGGAATTCCCAATTTAAGTGCTTCAATTTCAAAATCTCTCATGAAGGCTGTTGCGCGGTCTGAAATAGATCCAAAGTAATGGTCGTCCAATTGCTGCCCCTTAGCTGGTGCATGCCCTAGCAGCGCTCTACCTGTTAAACACAAATCCGGACGTGCATTATACAGGGCCTTGTCTACTAAAAAATACTCTTGTTCCCAACCTAAAGTGGTATTGATCTTGGTCACATTTTTATCGAAATATTGACAAACTTCAGTAGCCGCATCATCCACAGCATGGAGTGCCTTAATCAGAGGCATTTTATAATCCAGTGCTTCACCTGTGTACGAAATAAAAATGGTTGGAATACACAAGGTACGACCAATAACGAACGCCGGTGAACTCGGATCCCAGGCAGTATACCCTCTTGCCTCAAACGTATTTCTTAATCCACCATTTGGAAAACTTGAAGCATCAGGTTCTTGTTGGGCCAATAAGGTCCCATCAAATTTCTCAATAGCACCTCCCCCTTCGAGCGGTGTAAAGAAAGCATCATGTTTTTCGGCGGTAGCACCTGTTAATGGTTGAAACCAGTGCGTATAATGTGTTGCTCCTTTGCTAGCAGCCCAATCTTTCATAGAAGAAGCCACCTGATCGGCGATTTTTCTATCAATTCGCTTACCCTCTTGCATGGCTGCCATTACACCAATATATGCTTCTTCCGGCAGATACTCTCTCATCACCTTGGGGTTGAACACATTCTCACCAAAGAAATCTGAAATTTTCTCTTTTGGGAGTTGAGGAAATTTAGCCTGTCTGTTTAAGACATCTTCTATTGCCTGAAATCGAATATTGGTCATAATTTTTATTTTTTTGACAAATCTACGTGTTTTTACAGGGGGCATCCAATAAAAAACCACTTTTATTTATCAACACCCCTGTTTTTTCAATCAAAAAACCTCTGAAAAACGCTTATCAAAAGAATATACCCCCTGAAAATCTACGCTTTGATAGAAGTTAAAAAAAAAAAAAAAAAACGCAAACGATCGCCTATTTATCATTAGTTGGCTGCCATTTTATTTTGTAATCCGGATCTTTTAGATTGTATTTAGCCCCCAAATAACAATACCAGGTAGTAAGCGCCATTAAAACATGGCCAATGTCCATATGATTAAACCATCTACTAATTGCCAATTCCTGAACATAGACAACTGCACCAACCGTAGACCAGAAAATTCCGACCAGAAAATAATAGCTTCCCAAATGTCTGGTTTTGTAAAACACGTAACCTTGAAACCCAGCTACCACTATCAACATTCCATAAGCCGAATGACCTACCACATAATAAAAATCCATTGTTACGACTGAAACAACCATAAAGAATAATAACTCCAGTACGTTGATCCATTTAAATATTGAAGCATACAACGGTTTGATGAGTTTCTTTGCATAAAAAATAGAAGCGCGTTCCGCCAGTGCGATAGATATCATGCTGACATACCAACCCGGAATTTTCCAATAAATGGACAAGGCATAATTAAAACTATGCCCGATAATGCCACCCAAAGCAGTTGCAACCCCCATCGTGAGGAAGAAATACATATAAAAGTAGTGAATGAGCGATTTGTCGTCGCCTTTTCTGAGTTTCAACCAGGCATAGATACAGACAGCTGTTACCAATAAATCTGTCAGCATAGTCACTGGCTCATCAACCCTTAATCCAAATACGTCAATAGAAGGGTTCTTAAATTCAGTTGTCCTAAAACCACTCATCCTGTTAAAGATAAGCACATTAGGGTACACTATCAAGCTACCAGATTATGGTTTGGCCGACATGACCAGCAGAGTGATGTACAAGACATAGGTTCCAAAAAGTAGAAATCCTTTTAAACGACCAATTTTGGCTCCAATTATCATAAGCGGCAACAAAGCCAGGGAAATCCCCAACATCCATAACATATCCGAGTCCATGATCGCACTTTCCACACGCACTTCTTTGACCACTGCGGTTGTTCCCAGCACAGCACATATATTAAAGATATTGGACCCAATTAAATTCCCTATTGAAATGTCTGTTTGTTGACGAAAAGCAGCCACACAAGACGCCACCAATTCCGGAGCAGACGTACCAAAAGCAACAATGGTTAAGCCAATAACATGCTGCTCCATTCCAGCGGATTCCGCAATGCCAACGGCACCTTTAAGTAACCACTCACTCCCAAAGTAAAGTCCTACAAGACCAAGTGCCAGAAATCCCAATGCTTTTGGGGTGCTTTTGAGCGCATCTTCGATCTCATCCATCGCCTCTTCAAGTTCTTTACTTTTCGATTCTTTTCTGGACTTTCTAATCAAGAATACTGTAAAACTGATTAGGAATACCAGTAGGACAATCCCTTCCCAGGCCTCAATCAATAAATCCTGAGCGAATATGAAAAATAAGATTGAAGCTATCATCATGGCCGGCCAGTCGATCCACTTGGTCTGTCTTTCAACTACCAACGGAAATATGAGTACGGTGACGCCCAATACGAGCGCTAAATTGGCAATATTTGACCCCAACACATTTCCAATAGCGATTCCAGGATTGTCATTAAGTGCTGCATTTACACTCACCAATAGTTCCGGAGCTGATGTCCCAAATGATACTACCGTTAAACCTATCACCAAAGGAGATAATTTCAGGACGGTTGCAATTCCGACAGCACCTCTTACCAGAAATTCTCCCCCAATGACGAGAACAGCCAAACCAATAATTAACCACAGAATATCAGGCATCTTTATCCTCCTTAAATGATTCTTCTATTTCCTTGGTATGAGTTTTGACCTCAGTATCGACATTGCTGGCACTTTCCAAAATGTCTTCTTTGATCTCATTAGCAGCATCTCTCATTTGACGGATGCCTTTACCGAGTCCTTGTGCAATTTTAGGAATTGACTCACTTCCAAAAAACATCAAAATCATAAATACGATGAAAACGATTTCAAAGGTACCCAGATTAAAAATGAGAAGTGCAGGACTTTGCATAGTGCAACGAAATTATAAAAAAAGAGTCCCGCTAAAAACGGGACTCTCAAATTTATTTGTCTTTTTTCTCTTCGTCCCCGAGGGTCAGTCTCCTTCTGGAGAAGTCGAAAGCAGTTGGTGTTGCAATACACAATGAAGAATAAGTACCGACGATCACACCAATCATTAATGCGAATACAAATCCTCTGATTGCCTCACCTCCGAACAAGAAGATGATCAACAATACGATAAACGTACTCAAAGAGGTATTGATTGTTCTACTTAAAGTACTATTCAAAGCGGAATCAACAACTTCCTGAGAAGATTTTCTCTTGTACAAGCCAAGGTATTCTCTGATTCTATCAAATACAACTACCGTATCGTTGATTGAGTAACCAACCACGGTTAAGATGGCTGCAATAAATGCCTGGTTAATTTCCATTGTAAATGGCATCACCTTGTAGAGGATAGAGAAAAGTCCCAACACAACAAGCACATCATGCGCCATTGCCAATAAGGCTCCCAATCCAAACTGCCATTTCTTAAATCTGAATAAGATATATAAGAAAATCACAATTAAAGAGAAGACGATTGCCAATAATGATTCCACCATTAACTCCTTAGAGATTTGCTCATCTACTTGTCTGGATTCGATTACCGTATAACCTTTCTCTTCAGACTCATTCATCGCTTCAACAGAAGGGAACTGCTTGTATCCCATCTCTGCCATACCGGCATCCAATTTAGCCAAGATTTGCTCCTGAACATCATCCTCTGTAGAGTTTGCCATGAACTTGGTTACCACCTGAGCAGTATACGAGTCACCTTTTTGTTTCACTTCAGGCTCACTATTAAACTGAGTCTTCAAGTTTTTCTTCATGCCTTCCAAATCAGCCTGATCAGACATTTGAACCACATACATATTACCTCCCTGGAATTCAACACCGTAATCTAATCCGGTAGTTGCCAAAGAAGCAATACCACCAGCAATGATTAATCCAGAGACTACGTAGTATAATTTTCTCTTGGCCAACCAACCAATATTCACCTTAGTAAATGCATTAGCAGTTACACCTGTTGAGAAAGAAATGTTCTTCTTCTTATCCATCATCCATGTGAATATCAATCTAGTGATAAAGATGGCTGAGAATAGAGATGTAAAAATACCGATGATCAATGTGGTTGCGAAACCTTGAATTGGTCCACTACCAAACACAGATAATACGATTGCAGTTAATAAAGTAGTTAAGTTGGCATCTACAATGGCAGCATATGCTTTACTGTAACCGTCCTTCACTGCTAATTTCATTCCCTTACCTGCACGTACTTCTTCACGAATTCTTTCGAAGATCAGTACATTGGCATCCACGGACATACCAATGGTTAATACGATACCAGCAATACCTGATAAAGTCAAGGCTGCACCTAATGACGCCAAGGTTCCAACAAGGAAGAAAATGTTGGCGATCAAGGCCACATCTGCAACAGCACCTGCTTTTCCATAGTAGAAAATCATGTAAAGCAATACTACTAGCAATGCTACTACGAAAGAAATTAATCCTGATCGGATGTTTTCTTTACCAAGCGATGGTCCAACTACAGACTCTTCAACAATCTTTAATTTAGCCGGAAGTGATCCCGCGTTAAGTAATGTAGCCAAATCTTTTCCTTCTTCTATTGAGAAATCACCTTCAATATAGGCGCTTCCTTGTTCCATTACCTGATTTACGGTAGGCGCTGTATATACGTGCTCATCCAAAGTAATGGCTACAATATTCTTCTTTCCTCCTGCGTAAGCTTCTCTGGTCACGTCTGCCCATTGAGCAGTTCCAGTTTCAGTGAAGAACATGTTAACAATAACACCAACTCCTTTTTGTCTAAAGTCTTGCTTAGCTTGATCAATTGCCTCTCCAGTCATAGCCGGACGACCTTCATCATCTGCTTTCAAAGCATATAACACAAGTGTCTCTGTTGGGTTTCCTGCATTGTCTTTTTCAGGTTTTGCAGCCCACATCATTCTCAATTCAGCAGGGAACAAATCAGATCCGTAGGTTCTAAAATAAGAGTTGATCACCGCAGTATCTTTAATATTGGCTCTACCTATTCTGGCTTTACCAACCATAATTCCGTTTCCATTTTGATTCAAACCTAAACGTGAGAACAGTGGATTGATCTTTTTTGCCAATTCCTCAGAGATATCATTGTTATCCACAACAGGATCTGGTATGGTATCAGCCAATTCAGCTTCAGCCAACCGTCTTTGGTACTCAATAGAATCAGGAACTTCAACCATAGGAACGGAAAAAGTTGTTGTATCCATTGGATTAATGGCAATTGTAGAATCGAGCTGAACAGTGTCTCCAGGTATTTCCTTCATAGGCATTTCAATTTCATCTGCCTCTTCCTTTTCTTCTCCTATAGATGCCAAGTACTCTTCTCTAGCACCAGGGAATTGATCATCAGAAATGATGTCGTTTAGCTGTTGGAAATAAGGATAAAGGTTCTCATCAGTTCCGTCGAAAGTATAGGTTTGCCAGAACTCAAGGTTTGCAGTAGCTTGTAATTGTTTTCTTACACGCTCTTTATTCTTAACACCTGGTAATTCGATCATGATACGACCAGTACTTGTTTGTTTGGTCATATTTGGCTGAGCGACACCGAACTTATCAATTCTGGTTTTGATGATATCCTCAGTATTCTTAACAGCTTCTTCAGCCATTTTTCTCAACTTATCAACCACCTTCTTGTTGCTGTCTTTTCTTGAGAAATTATCGCCAGCGGTTTCACTTCCTCCGAAAATTCGTCCTAATGGTGCTTCATTTCTATTTGCTGCTGCCAAGAACTCATCTAAGAAAGTTTCATTAGAACCTTTAGATTCCTCTTTAGCCTCTCTTAAGGATTTAATGAATGCAGGGTTTGGACTCTGATCACTCAAGTTATTTACCAAATCGGCTACAGATAACTCTAATGTTACAGACATACCTCCTTGGAGGTCCAGACCTAAGTTCAACTCATTTTTCTTACAGAATCCATAAGAATAACCTAGTAGAGGATATACACTCTCCTTACTTTTAGCGTCAAGAATTTTCTGCTCGTAAATGTTCAATACATTTTCGTAATCTTTTTCCGTTTTGAACGGTAGAGTGTCGCCATAAACAATAGCGAAATCAACGCCTTCAGCTGTCACAGCATCCTTCAAAGAATCCAACTTCACTTTAGCTGTCTTTTCTGCCTTAGACTCTACATTAGACGTCACAAACGTAAACGAAATCTGGTATAAACATACCAGCGTCAATAGAACAGTAAAAACCCAAATTGCCGTACGGTTTTGCATGGGATATAATTTAGTTAATTTACAATTTTAGGGGTGCAAATATAGAACTTCCAACTATAATAACCAACATAATTGGAGCGAATAAAAAAGGAAAATTGAAAAGCCCGTATTATCGAGCTTTCCAGCCCGAAATTAATTTATTTTTTTTCTTCAACCGCACATTGCTTACTTTTAGAGTTCTTAAAGCAACTTTACACGCCTTAGGAACGTTAATATATTTAAAGAACACCTTTGCTTTATGAGTTTCTTGAAACACTTATTTCTACTCGCACTTTGTACTTGTACATTAACAGTAACATCTCAAACGCAACAATACACCAGAAATCAATCTATTGTTGTTGAGAAAAATGGATCAAACCTCAGCAATGCCTGGACTGGAGGTATGAATTCTATGCAATTTTCCGGAATCGATTTGAACCTAGATGGCATTGAAGATTTGTTTTGTTTTGACAGAACCAGCTACAAAATAACGACCTACCTGAACAATGGCGCGTCAAGCAATTCTCACGCTTACGCTCCAGAGTATGAATCGCGGTTTCCAAAAATCAGAGACTGGGCACTTTTGGTTGACTATAATATGGACGGCAAACGCGACATTTTCACAGCAGGTGTTGGCGGTATTTCAGTGTTCAAAAACGTCTCGAACATGACTGATGGAGTCAAGTTTGAACAAGTACCCCTGCCGAACGGCATTATCTATGAAACTGCCTTGGGTAACTTTATTAATCTGTATGTAAGCTCGGTTGACATCCCTGCCATATTGGATGTAGACAATGACGGTGACATTGACATCCTCTCTTTCGGGCAATTTGGTGGGCGAATGGAGTACCATAAAAATTTATCGATGGAATTGTATGGTCATTCAGATTCTTTGACCTACGAATTATACAATGCTTGTTGGGGTAATTTTTCGGAAGACAATAGTACCTGTATCATGTATTTAGAAGATACCTGTTCCAATAACGGCGTGCCTAACCCACAGTTGGATATTAATGACACCTACAGAAGTGGTGAACGGCATACCGGATCGTCAACTTTGGCTTTGGACATGACCGGAGATGGTGTAAAAGAACTTTTAATTGGAGACATCAGTTGTACCAGATTGATTGGTTTGTATAACGATGGTCCGGTTGTAAATACCGCTACGTCAATGGTTTCACAAGACAGTGTGTTCCCTATGTATGACGTTTCGATTGATCAATGGCTTTTCCCAGCAGGTTATTATGAGGACGTAGACAATGATGGTGTGAGAGATTTATTGGTCAGTCCAAACTCCTACAATCAAAGTGAAGACAAGCAGAGTGTGATACTTTATAAAAACATTGGGAACGATTCGATTACAGATTTTTCTTTTGTGCAAGACGATTATTTTCAAAGCGACATGATTGACGTGGGAACGGGGGCGGTTCCTCAGTATTTTGATTATAATAATGACAGCTTACCCGATTTATTTATCGCAAACATTGGCTATTTTGATCGTGCTAGTAATGATTACATTCCTTCTATTGCTTTGTATGAGAACATTGGTTACGATACCCTACCAGTTTTTAAATGGATTACAGATGATTACGAAAGTATCTCTGGCATGGGGTTCGGCAGCTCCATAGTTCCTGATTTTGCAGATTTGGATGGTGACGGAGACAAAGACATGATGGTAGGAGATGGTGCCGGTCAGTTGCATTATTTTGAAAACATAGCCTTGCCGGGAGCAGATGCAGATTTTGTTTTGAGCACACCTTACTATCAAGACAATTCAGGAACCCAAATTGATGTGGGAGACCATGCGATCCCGCGACTGGTAGATTTAGACCGTGATGGAGACATTGACATCATCATTGGAAAGAAGATAGGTTCACTGACCTACTACGAAAATACCGGTTCTGCCAGCTCTCCTTCGTTTGAGAAGGTAACTGATGATTTAGGTGATGTGAACGTGAAGACTATTTTTGATCCGGGAGGATACTCTTGTCCTACAATTTTTGATTTTAATGGAAGTTACCAATTAATGGTAGGTTCTAACAGTGGAGCTCTATATTTATATGACAATATCGACGGAAATCTCACTGGCACCTTCAATATTATTGACAGTGTGGCATACGATTTATACCCTGGAATGAGATCGGCGCCTTGCATGGCAGACCTTAGTAACGATAGCTTACCTGAACTAACTTTAGGAAACTACGGAGGTGGTTTATGGTTTTTTGACGGTTATCAGGATTCTGCCATTGCCATCTATGAAAACCCTTTAAATGACATCAAGGTGTTTCCCGTTCCGGCTCAACACTACATTACAGTTGAACTCTCTTCTGGCGTGAACAGGCTGAACTACTCTATACTGGACGTTTCGGGCAGATTGGTATCACAAGGTATTATTGAAAACCGCAAACAGACTATTGACCTGACAGGATTGCGCGCAGGTAGCTACTATTTGGAGATGAATGATGGCACCAACAGAATTACAAAAAAAATCATCCTTCAATGAAGCAAATTTTAGTTCTTACTCTGCTTTTTGCCGGACTTACAAGTTGTGTAAAACCAGGAAGCGGTGGTAAAGCACAAATTAACGTGCATGTGATTTACGATAACGTAAACCTCCCCTACAATTTGGTGAAGATTAAATATGGCGCCAATGGTTTACCCCAAGATGGTTCTTATGATGACGTTGACACCAGCGACTATGCAGGAAGAAACAGCTTTTCTCCCCTAAGACGTGGAGATTATTATATATATGTAGAGTACTCCCCTGACACCAGTAACGAAACCTATGTAGGCGGTGCTCATGTGAAAATCACCAACAGAAGAGGGGAGCAACATGTAGTGATTGATTTAGCTGAGGACGATCCGCTGTAAGATATACAAGTCAATTTCGACACAATATTTTATTGGTAAGGACGTTTTTCGGAAAACTTTGCCATGAAGATCACCCTGACAACTTGTTTTTTTATTTGTTTTTCGCTCCTAAGTTTAAGCCAACAAGATACGATCATATCTTATGAGGTGAGGACAGGTGTTGTGGACACCATTATCGTTCCACCCAACAACTCAAATGCCACATACGACTTCACCAATCATTCAACCGGCCTACTACCTGGAATATCGATCCTGGAAACAACAGCTCCAATTCAAAATCTATATGCAGGGAGTTCTTTTAAAAGAATCGAAAGAGCAGCATTGCATCACAATTTGGATAATTATCCTGCACGAGCGAATGTGAAAATTTTCAGGTACGACAATGATACTTTAAAACATAGCTGTTCTGGCACATTGGTAGATGACAATCTTGTTTTCACGGCAGGACATTGTGCCTTTTTTCAACAAAGCTGGAAAACGGATAGTCTTCTTGTAGCGCCTGCCTATGACGACAGCATGTTTCACCCTACCCACCCCTCCAGCACCGTATTGAAATACTATATCTTTAAATCGTCGTTTGATGGAAATCTAAATTCAGACTTTGCATTACTCGAACTTTCAGACAATATAGGGAAGGAACTGGGGTGGCTAAGCATTGCGTTTAACTCTGATACCAGCTTCTTTAGCAACAAAGTGTTTCACAAATTCAGCTATCCAATTGAGGCCATTCCCAACGACACAATTTCCAATGTCAATGGGGATACCATGTACTACAATTATGGTGAAATAGATTATTTATCTCCGAACCACTATGGTGTTCAAAGCCCTGAAGCATACGGCATTTTAGGACAAAGTGGTAGCAGCCTCTTCTACTCAGACAACTCAATGATTTACCAATGTTTTGGTGTGATGAGTTTTTCCAGCGCCTATAACCACTCCTGGCTTAGCAAAGACACTTTTTACGGCCTAAAGCACATCATTGATAACCATGCTACCGACATGGATGAAAGCAATTTGAACCTAGGGAATTCATTAAGCCTTTTTCCTAATCCTGCAAGCGAGATGGTTACACTTAAAATTGACGCACCTATTGAGGGAGCTGTTTTGAATGTATCTGTAAGGGATATTTCCGGCAGGTTGTTAAGAGAGTTCAATAATATTGGCAACATCACAAGAATTGAATTGAATCAATTCTCTCCTGGTATTTATGTTTTGAGTGTGGACAATGGATCAGATATTCTGGTTACGAAAAAGCTGGTAATAGACTAATTACCTTTGT
>JAUILH010000112.1 GCA_030433115.1 Bacteroidia bacterium
AATGTATTTCCATCAGTCGTACTTACCTCAAATGCAGCATATTCATTACTTGCTAGGTTGCCTTCTCCCGCCACAACCAATAATCCTTTTCCTTCAGGGTTTTTATTGGCTAGCTGAAGGGCATAGATTTGAGGGTCATTGCATTCTTGCAGAATAGTCCCCGCAGGCTTCATCTCAATATAATTACCATCAGAATTTTCAAATTTGAAAAAATCAAGTCCAGAGGTTCCTCCATTAATTTGAAACAAAGCATTGCTGTTCAGTGAATTGAAAGCTCCTCGATTTATTGCCATAGACTCATTTGTGTAGATTTGCCCCCTCACGTCTAAGGTTGTAAGAGGGTCATCTGTTTCAATGCCCACTCTTGAAGGACATGGAGCTCCCACATATAAAACCCCATATGAGGGTTTGCTGAGGTGATTCCAAATAGGAGGAAGGATTGCTTGGGTTGTACCGTCAGACAAAGGAATACACGGTACGAATTCATACATATTAGAAATAAAATCTCTGTATTCCATCGACTTTACTTTTCCATTAGGGTTCAACATTGCAATGCGGTCTTCCATTAAACTTTGGTCAGCAAGTCCCTTGAACTTAAATGTTCCTTCTACAAATCCATTACCTTTCATTTTTGTAGTTCCTAAAATCTTGATATCGCTCTGAGCATCTACATTTCCGGCGAAAGACGTTTCGCCATTGAATATTGCGTTTTGGTCCACAATGAAATCATCTTTTATTCTGGTTTCTTGTTCGACGATTAAACTGCTTTGAAAGTGAACGGAGTCCTTTACAATTAGGCAACTGTCAACGATTAGGTTTCCATTGACATCTAATTTTTCGCTTGGACTTGCAGTTCCAATTCCAACATTTCCACTAGTTGGAAAGGTATTTTGCGCAGAAGTAGAAAAGGTAAATATTAACGCTGTTAAATAAAGTATTCTCATGGTTCAAGCTTAAATAATTCAAGAGAGTTGTTTTCAATTTAACAAAAATAGGAGAACCGGATTAGATACATATCCCTGAAAACAGTGATTTTTGTGCAATCTGTGAGATTCATCTAGTTAATTGTATTGGTAATGTCAAGACAATAATCCCAGTTAGGAACATCATCGACTACCTTGCCAACCAATAAGACGGATTCTGCTTTTGCATGTTCCCGCCATCAATTTTCCAAATCTCGAAATGGGCCTCTGAGGTAGCACCACCCTCTGCAGGTAGTAGCACTCCTATTTCTTGTTTGGCACTTACATTGTCGCCTTTTGAAACATAAATTTCCTGTAGGTTGGCGTACACTGTTCTGTAATTTCCATGAGACACCATGACCACTTTTCCGGCACCTGGAATGATGAGGACACTGGTCACTTTTCCGGCAAAAACGGAGCGCATGACAGCTCCTTTTGATGTACTGATGTCTACCCCGTTGTTTTGTGTATATACGCCAGCCAACACGGGATGGGCTTGTTTGCCATATTTTCCGGTAATTCCTCCCTTTAGAACAGGCCAGGGAAGCCTTCCTTTGTTGGCCGCAAATGATTTTCCAGCCAATTTGGCTTCAGGTGTTGAACCATATTTGTTGTTGCTGTTGTTCTTTTTGGCTTGAGCTGCTATCTCTTTTTCAATGGCTCGTCTGATGGCTGCAGATAAGCGTCTTTTCTTCTCCTCCTGATCATCGAGCTCTTCTTTGAGTTTGTTTTCCTCCTGACGCAGACTGGTCAGCAGTTCTTTTTGCTTGTCTTTATCGTTTTGAAATTGCTGCTTTTCCTTGTCTTTACTGTCCAAAATCTCCTTTTTCTTGGCAATGTCACTTTGCAATTCCGCTTCCTTTTTTGCGAGTTTGATTTGAGTTTTTTTGATCAGTTCGACCTGAAGTTTCCGGTACTTGGCAATTTGATTGAGGTACTTCATCCTCAAGTAAGTTTTATTGATGTCCTCGCCGGAAAACCACATGAGAGAGTTGTCCTTAACTGAGTTTCGGTGTTTGTAGGCAAAAAAGATCAACTTGGCATATTTATCTTTCAGAACTACAATTTCTTCCTCCAGTTGTTTGATTCTTTTTCGATTTTCCTCAATTTGCTTTTCGACCGATTTCAACTGATTGCCATAGAGAGAGATCAATTCATCTCTGTAGGCAATTTGTTGATTGATAATGCCCAACTCGGTCATGGTAAGGCGCTCCTTGTTTTTGGTATTGCCAATGAGCTGCTTGGTATACTTAATTTTCTTTTGAAGCTCTCGTTGTTTGGCCCGCAACTTATCGCTTTCCTTTTGGGAAAGTCCGCCAAACGCGATTAATAGCAAACAAAAAACACTGAGTAATTTCATCAAAACTGCCGGGAACCTGCTTGATTATAGGTTCTCTGGATCAATTTTAACGCATTTTGGGTTCACTTTGTAGGTGAACTTTAAAGGTTTATCAATCTTGTGTCGTGAATAATTCAGCTCTAACCTGACTGTATCCCCCGGTGTGTCTCCAATCATCAACACTTTGTTAGGCACTACCCAATCATCCTCTTTTTTGAAATTAAGGTACTGAATGTCAATGTTGCTCGTATCTCGAAGGTGGTTAATGAGCGTTCTGACGTTTTTACAATCATCCGGACGCATCCAATACCGTTGAATGTATTGTTTCTCTTCATTGCGTGGAAGTTTTTCGTAGGCTTTGTCTATCTGACGTTGAGAATGTGTACTTAAAACGTAGGTAGAAGAGTCTTTCAACTGCTTGTATTTTTCATCGGGATCAAAACCCACAGGATTCCCCAAAAACAAATCCTGCAACATGTCAAAACTCAGGTCCGGTCCAAACTGACGCCTAATGAAGTCGAAATCTTTCTCGAAATAGCGACAGCCTCCAACCTTGATCACTCCTTTTACCGAATCTTTGGTAATGATGGAGGTCGCAATAACGATGGGCCCCTTGCTGATATTTGCCCAAATCACACTGTCTTTTCTGATTCTAAGGCTGATTTTAAACGAATTCTTCTCTCCTTTTGCGGTGAGATCGGTGGCAATTTTGGCTGAAAACCATTCTGGTTGAATTCTCGATTTATCCAAACACTCCTTAAGGTCCGTCCCACTTTTTTTCTCCAGCTCAACACCTTGTTTTGTCTTACAACCCCAAACCAGAAAAGTCAATAATATGATGTATGCCCACTTACTCAACGTACTTCTGCTCTTTAATTTTTTGATCCAATGTTTTTGATTCGGAACCGAGCTCCTTTGCCTGCTTCCAGTAGTCTATAGCTTCAGATTTTTTGTCCAGGAAGTAGAGAATGTCTCCCATATGTTCTACCAGTACAGGATTCTTATCCCCCCCATTTTCAAAGGCTTTTTGCATAGCAATATGCGCTTCAGTATATGCCTTCTTCCTAAATTGTATCCAGGCATAAGTATCGCGATATGACGCCTGAGAAGGGAATAAATTCACGGCTTTTTGCGACATCTGTTCCGCTTTATCTAAATCTCGCCCAGCCAAAGCCAGGTAATAGGCATAATTATTCAAAACGAAGGCATTGTTGGGTTCAATTTCCAAAACACAATCATAAGCCTCAAATGCTCCGGTTAAATCTTCTGACCGATATTTCACATCTCCCAATGTTTGGCAGAATTCCTTCATAAGTGGCGGATTTTCTATAACCAATGATTTACCTGTTTCCAATGCATCAATTGCACGGTCATATTCAGATTTCTTGAATAGTGCAAACCCATTGTAGTAGTATACACCCGGTTGATTAGGAAAAATCTCGAGAGCCTCTTCACTGTGTTCCAAAAGGGCCTCATATTCGGCCAGATTCATATCGAGATACATCACTTGATTCCAAATTAAAAATCGGTCTCCATCAAACTCAAGAGCCTTAACAAACATATCTCTTGCTGCAGCTTCTTTCTCATCTCTCAATAAAAAATCTCCATAAATTGAATACGCCTTAGGTTCTTCTGGGTGCGTCTTAATGAGCTTTTCGAGCAAGGAATAGATTTCTGGCATTGAAGTGTTGTCGACTTCAGTTTCTTCATACAAATCCAGTAAAATTTTCATTTTATCATCAATGTCGAGCTCCTGAGAATCAAAAATCTTGTCTAAAGACCTCATGGCATCCTTTTTCTGCCCGACGAAATTGTAATAGCGATAGAGCGCCATATGAATCCTGGGATTGTTCGGCTCCAACTCAAGCATCTTCTTGTAGGTAGCAACCGAACTTTCTAAATCTCCCTGTTCTTCATAGGCAGCCGCCAACATCCCTTGATAAGCTATGTCATTAGGGTGATCAGCGGCAGCTTTTTTCATCAAATCCATTGCTTCCTTGTCCTTACCAATATGGGTATAGAGTTGATACTTCTGGTTAACAATCTCCGGGTTGGTACCCACCTGCTTCTCAATTTCGCTGATAGCTCCTATGGCCTCTTCTGTTTTTCCTGCACGCACTAAAGCATTTACGTAATCCAGTAAGTTCTCCGGACTGTCATCTATGTCAACCACTTGTTTGTAGTAGGATGCAGCCAGCTCAAATTGACTGGAATAGGCATACAAACTAGCCGCTTGTTTCAGATACCATATGTTTTTGGGGTCTCCCTCGATTGCCTTTTCGGCATGATTCATTGATTTGCTGAGTTCAGACATTTGACCATATACCTTGGACAATTCAAAATGAACTGCATGGTTATCAGGGTCGAGACCCAAGCATTTTTGATACAATACCAATGCTTTATCAAGATTACCTTTGGCCTCTTCTGACGCTGCTTCAATAAAATAAGCCTTAAGCTCAGCCTCTTTTTTAGAGACTATGCCGTTGTTATCATCCTGGGGCTTGTCTCCAGTGAGGTCCTCAGATGTTTTACAGGCAATGGTTGATGCCAGACAAAATGCTATGTATATGATCCACTTCAATTAAAGCTTGGTTTCGCAATAATCTCCCACGCTTAGATCAAAAGCCTTGCCATTCACTTTGGCGTTATTGCCGACCATTGAGTTCTCTAAATTCACACCTGTCACTTCAGAATTGGCCTGAATGATGGAATTACAAATCCTACTGTCGTTTAACTTACTATTGCTGCCTATTGATACGTGTGGTCCAATGACACAATTATTGAGCTCCACATTGTCACCAATAAAACAAGGTTCGATAACAACTGATTGGTTAATTTTTGCACTTGACGCTACTAAGTTCTGGTCTTTAGTAATCTCCAAAATGCGCTGATTGGTGTACACGGTGGCATTCTTATTTCCACAATCTAACCACTCTTTTACTTCTCCTGTTTTAAATCGAACACCTTTGTTTTTCATATTCTCAAGAGCGTTTGTGAGCTGGTACTCTCCTTTGTCTTTGATGTCATTGTCGATTAAATACTGTAGCTCATTTTTGAGGTTCTCTCCATCCTTAAAGTAGTAGATTCCTATGATGGCTAAATCGGAGACGAAAGTTTGTGGTTTTTCAACAAAATCTGTAATGACTTGATTGTCATCTAACTTTACCACACCAAATGCACTTGGGTCATCAATTTGATTTACCCAAATGATGCCATCAGCATCTGCGTCTAATTTAAAATCTGCTTTGAACAAGGTGTCTGCAAAAGCAACCACTAAATTTCCTGACAGAGATTCTTTTGCACACAAGATAGCATGTGCAGTTCCCAAAGCCTCATCCTGATGGTATATAGAGCCTTTCGCACCCAAACTGGCTGCAACCTCCTTCAATTCACGTTCTACCTCAGCACCAAAATCTCCAATGATAAAAGCGATTTCTTCAACTGCTTCATCGCAGACGCGTGCAATGTCTTCAACCAAGCGGTGTACAATTGGCTTGCCTCCCACTGGAACAAGCGGTTTTGGAACAGTTAAAGTATGTGGCCTCAATCTACTGCCTCTTCCGGCCATTGGTACAATAATCTTCATAATCTATTTTTTTCCTGTGCTGCCAAATCCTCCGGCACCACGATTTGTTTCTGTTAATTCTTCTGCGGTTTCCCAGGCAATCTGTTCATGTTTGGCAAACACCAGTTGCGCCACGCGCTCTCCATCGTTGATCTCAAATGGGTCGTTGGATAAATTCACCAATAACACACCAATTTCTCCGCGATAATCAGCATCAATAGTTCCCGGAGCGTTGAGCACAGTTAAACCATGTTTATAAGCCAGTCCACTTCTGGGCCTGACTTGAGCCTCAACTCCTTCAGGTAGTTCTATAAACAAACCAGTTTTAACCAATGTTCGCTCCATCGGCTGCAAAACTATGGGATTATCAAGGTTGGCTCTTACATCCATACCTGCAGATAATTCTGTTTCATAGGCCGGTAGAGCATGTTTTGATTTATTAATTACTTTGACGGTCATCATATTGTGAGCATAAGCGGCTTTAAATTTACTTTTTTAAGTTCTTGAGTAGGGATTTAATTTTATAGAAATTTGTTAAATAACGATTTGACCTCCTACCACAATTCCATAACTGAAGGCTTTTAGTGCACTATGTGTCTCTCCGGGAGGAAATGGTGCAAAAGCATTGCTGCCGCTGATCCAGTTTAAAGGAACATAGCCATCTGTTCTGAATAGCTCAACGAAAAGCTTTGATGAGCTGTTAACCAATGCTGAAAACCCTGCCACTGCCTGATTCTGACGCTCCCAGGGAGACCCAACAGGCCCAGCCCTGAAATTGGAAAACTCAGCAGAAACAGTATATGGTGTTTTAGCTTCCGGATTAAAGGTGTAGCTGGCTCCGTAGTCGATTGACGATACCTTTGAGGCTTCCCAGACGTCTAATGGCGGGATTGGATTATGCGTTCCTTTCCAAACCTCTAAAGTTTTCGCAAAACCTCCTTTAAGCACGAATTTCTTATCAATATCTAGCCTGGCGTAAACCGTATAAGCAGGATTAGCTTCCTTACACGGCTCAAAATGCTGCACAGGAAACTCCTGACAGTAAGCACATCCATGGATGTATGAGCCTCCCACTTTTAAGCTAACCTTATCGCCTATTTTCTGCATATAGTTTAAGTCTCCCACAAAGTTGTTGAGCTGTGAGGGTACATTAGTTGAGTCCCCTACCGGGGTATTCATGGCTCTAAATTGAGCCCCTCCCTGAACCGCCATAAAGGTGGCGTGTATGTTCCATTTTTTAAATCCGAGCTGAGCTCCGTATCCAAGCCCTCCAAATGCATGCCACATAGATGAGTTCGTAAAAGGACTAACACTACCAGTTTGCCCAAATGGAGCATCCATCTTTCCTAAGGCTCCATAGACCGGGAATTTATTGAGGTCTCCTAACAGGAGGAAGCCTTTTCTCAATTGGATTTGGTTCCTAGTGAGCGTGGTAATGGTTCCTGTTCCAAAACTTTGTTGAGGATCATAAAGCATTTCTGAATAGAAGGTCAACCAGTTATTGATTGATCCAGTCATTGATACATGGAACGAGTGAATCACGGCCTCAGAGACTTCTTTTCCAATTTGATTACTTGAGGTAGGATGACGCATCATGTAACCAAATTTTGAATCAGTATTTGACCTTTGGTAGTCAAAAAGTGCAATCATGGCGCCACCCAAAACCAGGCTTCTATCCTTTAGAGCCCCTTTCTTCTTTTCTTCTACAAGGATATTCACTTTTCTGAGATCGTTCACTGGGTCAACCATTTTTGCAGTGAATCTTGAATCAATCTTGATCTCTGCTTTTTTTTCGTCTTGGGCATTTACTGCTCCTATCAAAGCAAGAAAAATAATAATGGTAGTTTTTTTCATTTCTTTAGTAGTTCAAGGAAGCCTTAAATTTACTTTTTAAATAGTAAATGAGGACGTTCTATTCCCCAAATAATGAACAAATAGAAGCCAAAAATGACTGTTCTAATGAGATAGTCGATGAATACCTGTCCTGTTTCGATGAAACTACCTAGAAAAAACAAGCTAACTGCCAAGCCCAAATACACAAATGCCTTTCTTAAATTATATTTGATTGGATAGTGTTTCTGACCAAAGTAATAAGACGCCACCATCATGGACAAATAGGCAAAGAAAGTTGCCCATGCGCACGCCTCATAGCTATATTTTGGGATGAATACAATGTTGACCACCAAAGTGATGGCTGCTCCAATTAATGCCATATACAAACCGTAGATGGTTTTGTTGGTAAGTTTGTACCAGATTGATTGATTGAAATAAATGCCCACAAAAATATTGGCCATAAGCAGGATTGGCACTATCTTGAGTCCTTCCCAATAACTGTGGTGTATGAAGTGTTTAATGACATCCAAATACAACATAATTCCTAGAAACAGACCTCCCATAATGGCTATAAAGAAGCTCATAATTTGAACATATACCTTTTTGGCATCCGGGTTGTCTCGGGCTTGATTAAAAAAGAAGGGTTCTGCCGCAAATCTAAAGGCCTGCACGAACAGGGTAATCAAGATAGAGACTTTATATACTGCTCCATACACTCCGTTTTCCGCCTGAGCCATTTCTCGGGCTTGTTTTTCAGGAATGCCGCTATCCACATATTGGTCGAATAAAATATCCGGAAGCATGATTCTATCCATGGTTTCATTCACAATACCTGCCAGACCAAAGAACAAAATTGGCCAGGCATACCTGAACATTTCCTTCCATAGACTCCAGTCGAATTCCAGCTTGAGTTTGAAAAAATTGGGGCTGAGTAAAGCCAATTTTACAATACTGGCGATCAAATTTGCGATGAAGACATAGCCTATTCCAATACCATCCGGCTGATCGCCATCTAAAAAGAAGAAAATAAAGATGAGGTTAAGACCAATGTTGATCGCAATATTGCTCAAAGATACTATCGCAAATTCTTTGGCCTTATTTTCTGACCTCAGCTTGGCAAGCGGGATAGATGACACAGCATCAAAGCCTACAATTATTGCGAACCACACCACATATTCGGCATGATCCGGATAACCTAGAAAATCGGCAATACTTTGTTTGTTGAACAGACATAACAAAATGAATATCGTTGATGTAACCAGCAGCGATATCAGCGCAGTGCCAAATACCTTTCCTTTATTTTCAGGGTACTTTGAAAAGTACCTAAAAAAGGCTGTTTCCATCCCATATGTCAAGAGAACTATGAGTAAGGATACGTAGGCGTACATCTCTGATAAAACACCATATTGAACCTTGGAAAAGTATGTGGTATGAAGTGGAACCAACAGATAATTTAAGAAACGACCAAGTATATGGCTGAGGCCATAAATCATGGTTTGTCCGGCTAGTTTCTTAATTCCACTCATGCTTAATTTGCCAAATTATCTATTTAATCAACTGTAAAGGTGCTTCCTCCGTGAAGTTAATAACGTTGGATGGTGGATGATCGATATTTCACACATTTATGTCGATTTCATTTACATTTGTCTTGTGCCAATCAAAACACTTCTGATAACACCGCCCTTCACTCAGTTGAATACACCTTATCCGGCTACGACCTACCTATCCGGGTTTTTGAATAGTAAGGGCCACGATTGCGTGCAATGCGATTTAAGTATTGCGCTATTCAATAAAGTGTTTACACGAGATGTCATCGAATCTATTTTTTTAGAAGCTCAGGTATACAATAGCTTTGAGTTCAAACTAGTCTGGAAACAACGCGAAAGGTATATCAATTGCGTGGATGAGGTAATTGGTTTCCTGAGGCATCAAACTCTGGAAAAAGCAGCACAGTTATTGGAGAAAAACGCCCTACCCAAAGCGCACAGGCAAGACAGTCTTTCACAAGGTTTTGCGTCACTTAATGATATTGATCGAGCCAAACATTTGTGTACACTGTTCATCGAAGAGTTGGGTGATTTTATTACAGCCAATGTGGATGAATTCTTTGCATTTACAAGATATGCAGAGCAGATTTCCAGTTCAGCAAGTAGTTTTGATCAAATAGATGAGTACTTGCAGTATGAACCAACCATCGTAGAAAATCAGTTGTTGCTTTTGCTGGCCAATCAAATTGAGGAACATCAACCAGATTTAATTGGGTTTACCATTCCGTTTCCCGGAAACCTGTTCTCTGCATTGCGTTGTGGACAGTTTATCAAAATGTATTATCCCAAGATCAAAATTGCTTTTGGAGGCGGTTATTGTAACACTGAATTAAGAGAGCTAAACGATTCCCGCGTTTTTAATTACCTTGATTATATCACCTTGGATGATGGGGAGGGACCTTTGTTGCAATTGATCAAACATCTGTCGGGTGAGATAAAAATAGATCAGTTGGAACGTACTTTTTTATTGCAAAATGAAGTCGTGCATTATCAAAATCATGAACCAAACTTGCACATCAGGCATGCTGATTTACCCAAGTCCAGTTATGCGGGGTTGAATTTTGACTCATATTTGTCGTTTTTGGATGTAGTGAATCCCATGCACCGTTTGTGGACGGATGATCAATGGGTGAAGTTGACAGTCTCTCATGGTTGTTATTGGAAACAGTGCTCTTTTTGTGATGTGCATCTAGATTACATTGGGAACTATCAAAATACCACCGCTGAGAATCTGGTTGACAAAATTGAAGCACTGATCGAAGAGACCAGAATCCATGGTTTTCATTTTGTAGATGAAGCGGCTCCTCCAAAGATGCTGAAGGCGTTGGCCGAGGAACTGATCAAACGTTCTGTAAAAATCCGCTGGTGGACCAATATTCGTTTCGAAAAAACCTTTACTCCAGAGTTATGTGAATTGATGGCACAGTCTGGGTGCATTGCAGTTACTGGCGGACTGGAGGTCGCTTCCGACCGACTGTTGGCTAAAATGAAAAAGGGTGTTGATATTGCTCAGGTGGCCAGAGTGACCCATGCTTTTTCTCAATCCAAAATTATGGTGCATGCTTACCTGATGTATGGATTCCCCACGCAGACAGAGCAAGAGACTATTGACTCTCTTGAAATTGTAAGGCAATTATTCGATAATCAATGTATTCAATCTGCGTTTTGGCATCAATTTACTGCCACAGCGCATAGCCCAATTGGCAAGAACCCTGAAGCGTTCGACATCAAAATAACTGGTCCTCTGTTCCGCGGGTTTGCCAAAAATGACCTGACACATGAAGACCCAAAAGGGGCACAACATACTAAGTTCACCAAAGGACTCAACAGGGCGTTAAATAGCTACATGAATGGAGTTGACCTGAATAAACCAGTAAACGATTGGTTCGATTTTGAGGTAGCCAATACCTCTGTTAATCCGCAGAAAATAGAGTCCAGTCTGGTATAATTACTCCCCTTTAAACTCTGCCTTTCGTTTCTCAACAAATGCAGTCGTTCCTTCTTTGAAGTCTGCTGTACCGAAACACTTTCCAAACTCTTCAACTTCTTTTGCATAACCGTTCACACCGTCTTCAAAATTGGCATTAACCGCTCTGATAGCAGCAGAAATAGCACTTGGGCTATTCTTAGCTATTCTGGCAGCAATACCTTCACAATGCGCAATTAATTCGGCTTGAGGCACTACGGCATTTACTAGCCCACAACTCACTGCTTCATCGGCTTTGATCATACCAGCTGTGAAAATCATTTCAAATGCTTTACCTCTTCCAACCAATTGAGCCAAACGTTGTGTACCACCGTAACCAGGAATTACACCTAAGGACACTTCTGGCAATCCCATTCTGGCATTGTCTGAAGCCACTCTGATGTGAGACGACATGGCTAACTCTAAGCCACCACCCAATGCAAAACCATTGATTGCAGCAATTACCGGAGTTTCCAGTTTTTCCAGCAAATTAAACAAGGTATCATGACCTTTTTGGCTCAATTCCTGACCCTGACCTACCGAAAACTCAGCAAACTCTTTGATATCAGCACCTGCCACAAACGCCTTCTCTCCGGAACCTGTCAAAATAATGGTTCGCACAGATTTATCTGCTTCCAAAGCTTTCAAACAAGCGCTTAACTCTTCAATGGTCTGCTTGTTTAAAGCATTTAATTGATTGGGGCGGTTAATGGTTAAGTAGGCGACTGGAGATTTGATCTCGCAAAGTATGTTTTCGTATGTCATGATAATTGCTTTTTGGTAAAGTTAACAAAAGCACTTCTTAAGCATGAATTTTATGGTAATTTAGTGATGAATTTATCCGCTTAGTCACAGCAAAAAACAGGGCATGAGTGTGAAACACGAAGACAATCCAAAAAGTATCAAATACCATGTGAAGCAGTACCTTCATGCCAACAAAGCTCGTTTTGAGGGGAAAGACGTGATTGATTTTCCCGCTGGCAATGGCGTCACTTCTCGCATGCTTAAAAATATTGGTGCCAAGCCAATCCCGGTGGATTTGTTTCCTGAGTACTTTCGAGTTGAGGGGCTTAATTGCATCAGAGGAAATATTTCTGAAACCCTACCTCTGGAATCCGGTGGTGCAGATGCCTTAATTTGTCAGGAAGGAATTGAACATTTTAGTGATCAGTTTCGCGCCCTGAAGGAGTTCAATCGTTTATTGAAAATTGGTGGCACTTTGTTAATCACCACACCTAATTATTCCAATATCAGATCCAGAATGAGTTATTTTCTGGCGGAAACCGAACGGTTCAATTCTACCATGCCACCAAACGAGTTGGATTCAATTTGGATGTCTGACCAAAACGTGAGCAGTGAAATTTATTTTGGACACATCTTTTTAATTGGCATTCAGAAGTTGAGGGCGCTCGCCAGATTAACAGGATTCAAGTTGGTTATGAGTCATAAAACCAATGTTAAAATGACCTCTGCTCTATTATTTCCACTATGCTATCCTCCAATCTGGCTCTCCAATTATTACACTTATCGCAAGAATATGAGGAAGAATAAATCTTTTGATGAGGATGTGAAAAAAGCCGTTTATTGGGAGCAGTTTAAGTTAAACACTAGCTGGAATACGCTGGTAGGTGCGAATTTAATGGTTGAGTTTGTCAAGGAAAGGGAGGCAGATGCCGTGAGCGATCAACTTAAAAGTCAGCATCAGGATTTTGGGGTAGATACTTAGACAGTATGCTCGAATTATTTGAACAAAGACAGTTGGTCTTGTCCTGGTAATGCATTTTCCAGTTGAAGCAAATGTTTCTTAGCAGGCAAACCTCCCGCATAACCGGTTAAAGATCCATCACTTCCAATGACTCTGTGGCACGGCACTATGATGGAAATGGCATTGGCGCCATTGGCAGACGCCACCGCTCGTATGGCTTTCAAGTCTCCGTAAGCCTCAGATAAGGCTGTATAATTACTGGTAGTCCCATATGGAATGTTCAACAATTCGCGCCAAATCTGTTTTTGAAAGTCGCTTCCAAGCAATAACAAAGGGATATCAAATTCCTGTAAATCCTGTTTAAAGTAAGCGTCTAGTTGGGCTTTGGTTTGGTCCAGTAGTTCGGTCGATTCTTCTTGATAATCCGCACCTAACGCTCCCTGAATGCGCTTATCAATGGCAGCTCTCATTTTACGATACCGCCAATCACATAGGCACAGTTTTCCTTCGTAATCACCAAGGATAAGCTCTCCTACAGGCGACTTATAATAAGCAACAGATATGTATTTAATCATTGTCAACCCTAGGTAATCTCACAAAAAATGTGGTTCCAACATTTTCTTCCGTTTCAAACCAAACTTCTCCTTTGGCATTTTCAACCATGCTCTTAACCATAGACAAGCCCAAGCCCATGCCCTTCGATTTTGTTGTGAAGTTTGGCACGAATATTTTATCAATTTTATCAACTGGTATGCCAGAGCCATTGTCTTGAACCTTTACAACATAATCGTTTACGTTATCTGTGATTTCCACTGAGATTAATCCCTCTCGATTGTGAGGAATGG
This sequence comes from Bacteroidia bacterium, assembly GCA_030433115.1. GTDB lineage: Bacteria > Bacteroidota > Bacteroidia > Flavobacteriales_D > JAUILH01 > JAUILH01. Next base: position 13,763 of record JAUILH010000112.1, read on the forward strand.
CTTGCAGTGCATTTTTAATCAGGTTGTTAAAAATCCTCACCAAATGCTCTCTATCATAGTATACCATAGATTCGGGAACCTGACTCTTGAAGTCAATTTCTGTTGAATCGGTTTCGTTGAAAAGGTCCACGCAGTGCGATAGTAAGG
>JAUILH010000113.1 GCA_030433115.1 Bacteroidia bacterium
ATGGCGGAAGAATTTGTCCTCTGCATACGCACGCTTTAGACCTGGTTCGTAAAGTTTACAAAAAGGATAAATACAATGGCATGAGTGCGATGGAAGTGTACTTAAGTATACTCGCTCATGCAAGTCCGTGGTATGAAGAGAAAATGATCTTTGTAAAACATCCGGAAGTTCAAAAACTCATTGGGATTACAGGAAAATATGCCGCTCTCTCAGATTTTGTTGAACCAGAAGTGTTGTACGCAAGTAACATCAAGTTTAAGAGAGAGATTGAGGAACGATATAATCAGGCAGTCAAGACACGAGACATCAAGAAATCCAAATACGACAAAGAACTGATCAAAACTATTGAGCGTGTGCACGTGCTTAAATATGCGCTCATCGGTCAATTGTTTAGAGTATTTCCACTTGAAGATGAAGACAACACCTGGATTGCGCCGATAGACATGCTTGAGTTCAAGGAGTTTATCAAACCAGAATTGGATGAAGTGGTGCAAGGATATTTCGGCTCATTCTATAAAGACGGCGTCATTGATCAAAATTGGTCGGAAGCCTCTAAGCAACTTCAGGCTTTAAAAAAGTATCAAAAAGCCCATGGTGGAGATTCATTGCCTTCTGACACAGCCATTTCCCTGGAAATTCTCTACAATAAGATGAACATCTTTAAATGGTTGATGATCATTTATGGCTCTTTGGGCTTGATAAAAATCATTTTACTATGTATCGGGATTTTTACGGGATCATCTAATGTGATGAAAATCGGTAAAATTATATTGTTCTCCATCATTGCGGTTTGTATGTTGTTTCACGCATTTGGACTTGGATTGAGATGGTATGTGTCTGGTCATGCTCCCTGGAGTAATGGGTATGAAGCATTGGTGTTTATTGGATTTGCTACCATGGTGGCTGGACTGGTTTTCTATAAATATTCCAGATTTACGATTGGAGCAGCCGCTACACTTTGCGGACTCATACTAGGGATTGCACACGGCTCGAATGTGGATCCTGAAATGACTAATCTGGTGCCCGTGTTAAAATCTTATTGGCTTGTGATCCATGTAGCCATCATTACTTCCAGTTACGGATTCCTAGGCTTGGGAGCGATATTATCTCTGGTCTGTATTATTGTTCATGTAATTAGTGGAAATGATCGACCAAAATCCGTTCGGAACGATATTTTGGAACTCACCAATACATCAGAGTTAACCGTTACCGTTGGTGTTTATATGGCCGCAATAGGAACTTTCCTTGGCGGTGTATGGGCGAATGAGTCGTGGGGAAGATACTGGGGCTGGGATGCCAAAGAAACCTGGGCCCTCGTTATTGTGCTCGTGTACTCCCTCATTTTGCATTTCAGATTTATTCCCGGTCTCAAGAAAAAACTGACCTTTAATGTGGCCGTCGTATTCGCGTTTTTCACCGTAATCATGACTTATTTTGGTGTAAACTACTTGCTAACAAAAGGACTTCATTCCTATGCAAGAGGCAGTGGTTCAGGTATTCCAACATATATATATATAGTTGTAATGATATTGATCGCATTAACGGTGGGAGCCTACATTCAGGAAAAGCGTTATCGAAAAACACTCAAGAAATGATGAAAATTTTTGGGATTTTAGTGGTGTCGATGATTGTATGTGGATGCAGTTCGGGTTCAGGAGATCATAAAGAAGAATTGAAAAAGAATCAATCTTCAGAAGAGACGGTAAATGCTCATGAAAACAACAATACAGAAATCAATAATGAGATGACTATAGACGGTAATTTATTCGACTTTCAAATTGAAGACATTAATGGAGAAGCCTATGATTTGAGCCAGCACAAAGGCAAAAAAATCTTACTGGTAAACACAGCTTCAGAATGTGGTTTAACCCCGCAATACGAGCAATTAGAAGCCTTGTATCAAGAAAAAGGCGGAGATGATTTTGTGATAGTTGGTTTCCCTGCCAACAATTTTGGAGGTCAGGAACCTGGCACCAATCAGGAGATTGCTCAATTTTGCAGTAAGAACTATGGCGTCAGTTTTCCCATGATGTCAAAGATTTCTGTGAAGGGAAGCGATATCCATCCCATTTACAATTGGATTGTTGAAACAGAAAGAACCCAGTCTGGTCAATCTGATTTCGAGATCATGTGGAATTTCCATAAGGTCTTAATTGATGAAAACGGAAATTACGTCAAGCAATTGCACCCTCAGGTTTTACCGACTGATGAACCCGTTTTATCCTGGATCGATGGAGAATAGTTCGGTGGACATATTGTGTTTTGGCGCCCACCCGGATGATGTGGAATTAGCCATGGCGGGTACGGTTATCAAGCACGTCAACCAGGGACTCAAGGTAGGGATTGTCGACCTTACCAAAGGCGAGTTAGGGAGTAGGGGCGATGAGCATACTCGAAAGGAAGAAGCCACTGATGCGGCAAAAATTATGGGACTCACGGTTCGGGAAAATCTTGGTCTGCCTGATGGTTTTATATCAAATACTCAAGAGGCTTTGCTGAAGGTGGTGGAATCGATCAGAGCCTACCAACCTAAAGTCATTTTTTGCAATGCACCGTCTGACCGTCATCCGGATCATGGGGCAGGATCAGAGTTGCTCAAAAAAGCTTGTTTTTTGTCAGGTTTGATTAAGATTGAAACCAGTAGGAACGGTGAAAAACAGGCTCCACACAGACCTAAACAAGTGTTCAATTACATTCAGGATTTTTACCACGAACCGGATTTTGTAGTGGATGTCACTGATGTTTACGACAAGAGAATGGCTGCCATTCAAGCTTACAAAACTCAGTTCTTTAGTAAAGAACAAACCGGACCACAAACGCCCATTTCATCTCCGGAATTTTTGGAATTTTTAAATGGGCGTGCAGCAGAGTTTGGAAGAAGAATTGGCGCCCGATATGGAGAAGGCTTCATTGCCGAACAGCCTCTGGCAGTGTCCAACGCAATGGACCTCATCCTATGATTTTTTCTTCATGAGATAGCTCATGTCCTCTGCGTTCAAAATCAAATCACTCATCGAGAATGATTTGCGCTTGTAGAATTGTTTGATTTGATAGGCCGTCTTACAAGAATAGCTAATCGTGATTGTTTGAATACACCCCAAAATTCCGCTCTCAGGAATCAAAATAAAAGCAAACATCAAGGTTAAACCCAGTCCAATCAAGGCAGAATACGTATTGATGTGGTAGTCTCCCAAACCAGAGAAAAAGTGACTCAGAATATTGCTGATAGCCAGTAAGCAAATGGCAGGTGTGAGTTGAACCATCAAGTGATGCACTCCAATCCATTGCTTTCCGATGATACTCAGATAGACCGATTCAGGAATCAGAATCATAATGCCTGCAGCAACTAAAGTGCCGTACAATGCCAGTTTGATGAAACTACTTGTCATATTCAATGCATATTTCTCATCCCTATTATTGGAAATGGCAGCGTATTGCACAGTCGACAAACTTCTCGATCCGATCATGAGTTTTTCAACGATCATTTGAGCTGTGCCCAGGAGCCCAACTTTCGCAATTCCACTGACAAAACTGGCATTCAAAACGTAAATTGTCAACCTACTATTCAATCTTTGAGCAAACGCACCCACCTGAATAATGAATCCAAATTTGAATAGGGTTTTGAGTACATTGTCACCAGATTTAGATGCTGAGTCATTCCAGTGAGGTTTTAGTGCAAACCAACTAGTCACAAAAGCCACAGAGACGGCAATGAGGTAAGCATACACGAAATCTTCATACTCCGCACCATTAAGATTAATCAGTACCAATAAACTTCCCATCAACACGACGAACATCAAAAGTTGCAATAAATTATACCGTTTGATCTGATCATATCCCAATAACAGCTGTTGATTGGCGCTGTAGAGACCTTGCAAAAGACCGGTAATAAAAACCAGCTCCACCATTTCACCAGGAATTTGATCCAGGAGTAATAATACCAGGATTGAGATAGTGCTTGCTGCCAACGCCCATATGTAACTGGGAACAATCAACTGTTTGATAGAATGCCTTGATGCTAAGTACACCAAAGAACTTCCCCCGACAAACATGCAGATGTGCGCAATCAAATCAATATTAATCACAAAAATGGCGGCTTTGCCCTGTTCAACAAAATCGAATTCCCGTGTTCTGGAAATCATGACAACCAACTGCACCAAAACAAGGATCAAGGAAGTCCCTAAACTTCCCATCACTTTCTGACTGATAGAATTTTTAGAGGTCATTTAAAAATGCTTGAAGTTGTTGCTCAACATATTTGGGACTGAGTTCTTTGATCATTTCGTCAGACAAATACTTTGCTTTTCCCTGAATGACCATGTTCTTATCAGGCAGAATATCGTCGTAAGCGTAATCGCTTTTTGGACTGCCTCCCCAGATCACAAAAGTTGGAATGTTGCAGGCAACGCTGATATGCATGGGACCACTGTCGTGTCCCAAATAAGCTTTTGCGCTGGCAATGGTTTTCACCATATCTCCAATGCTCTGTTCGCCAATCAGAATATCCATATTCGGGTGATTCAGCTTTTTAAGTTCGGGAATCAGGCTTCTTTCGTTATGGTCGCCAATCACTTTTATGGGCATTTTCACATTGGCAAGTACTTTTATCCAATTGTTTAAGGACCAGTTTTTCCAGGGGGTTTTATTATTGCCACTTCCGGGTTGGAATACCACATAATTTGCCCGTTTTTGAGGTTCTATAAAACGGTAATTGAGTTCTTGTGAATCAGTGACTTCTTGAATCAGTCTCAAATTTTCCATCACCCCATGGTTTCCGGAAATGTAAGGCACATAAACAATTTTCTTTTTAATTGAGGTGACATCTGCCGTTTGCGCAAAAATCCGTTTCCCAATTATTTTGGCTAGCCAGAAGTGCTTTTTTGTACACGCAAATTGATCCAGAACCACTACGTCATAGTTCAGTCGATTCTTCAAGCCGTAGCTCAAGATTTGAGATTTGGAAGCTAAGCCAATCTTTTCTTCAAGAATGGGGCTGTCTTCAAACAACTCTTCACAACGATATGGGGAGGTGAAAATTCCATCCACCTCATAGCCTGCTTTTCTCAAGGCATTGATGGCAGGTACCAGCATGATGGCATTTCCTAATCCGGTAGATATTAAAACAGCAGCTTTCAAAACCAATAAACGATGATAGTCAAAAGTAATTGTTCTACTCTAAAACACAGAAAAAGTTATGCATTCAATTTGCCGAGATTAAATATTATTTATATTTGCACTCGCTGAAAACAAAAAGTAGGCAACATGGTGGTTGTAGCTCAGTTGGTTAGAGCGCCTGATTGTGGTTCAGGAGGTCGTCGGTTCGAGACCGATCTTCCACCCATTTTGATTTAAACCCTTGAAAATCAATGCTTTTCAAGGGTTTTTTTATGGAATAGTTTGTTTAGGTTCCAGGTCTTTATTGTGAATCGGTAGTAAATGTTCTATCTTTCATACATGAAAAATTTACTACTCTGCAGTCTGATACTGTTGTTCTCTTCAAACCTAAAGGCTCAGGTAACAGCTGATTTCGAACTGGCAGATTTAAAGGACACATTACTATGCGGAGATTATGATATTGAATTGGTTGATCTCTCAACTGGAAATATAACTAGTTGGCAATGGTTTATGGAGTCACCATCAAGCTTTTCAACCCAACAGAATCCTCAGACTACAGTTCCTTATCTTGGCGCAGCCTTTTACAGCTATGGAATTATGTTAGTTGTGTCTGATGGTGTATTCACAGATACCCTTTTTAAACCAAATTACATTACTCGTGCACCAATCCCTTATGTTAACTGGTGGTCTCCTGCAACCGAAGATCCAATTGCGGTTGGAGAAAATGTCTCTATGACAAATTACTCTTATCCTGAATGGGGGAATGAACTGTATTATATATGGGATTTTAAAGATGGTACAACTGATACCTCTCAAAATCCAATTCACAGCTACAGTAGCCAAGGAACATATCATGTTGTCTTACACGGAATACAAGATACTTTGCGACCAGCTTGTCGTGATTCTGCCATATTTACAATTGAAGTAAGTGGTTTTTTGTCTCAAGAATTACTGGATGAGTGTGTAATAGAAGTTTATCCTAATCCTGTATCAAAAATTCTGACAATATCAGGTGATGAGCCGTTTGAACAAATGGAGTTGTTTGATTTATCTGGAAAATTAGTTGCACTTACTAAAGTAACTGGTCAAGCTAAGAATCATAACATGAATTTAGGTCATTTAAAAAGTGGTGAGTATATTCTTGTCATTACCCAATCAGATAAAAAGAAGCGTTCGTTTTCAATAGTAAAGGAGTAGTTGTTTCTTTATTTGGTTTCGCAATAACTCAGAACATTTTCTAAAGCTTTAAATTCCTTCTGAAACAAAAGTATTTCACTACAATTCGAGTTCGACTTGAGACCGATCTTCCACCCAGAGAAAAGCTTAGACAATGTCTAAGCTTTTTTTGTGCGTCAATGTTTTGTCAGAATGAACGGAAATATTGACTTTTCGCATGAAGACCATAACCGAAGATACTGTCATAAAACAAACTGACCTATCACTAACAAAATCTAATTCCCTAGTTTTGTATGAAGTGAAGTTTTGGGTATTCATATTTTGTGCATTTATATTGAGTTCATTAGCTCAGGCTCAGCTGTCTGATGAGCAAAAACACAAAGTTGATTCCTTAAAGCAAATCTTGACGCATGCTCAACATGATACAGTGGTCATCAATGCCTGGATGGCCTGGGATGATATAATTTATGTTTCAAATCCATATCTGGATTCAGTTCTAATTCAAAAAATAGATAGCCTAAGTTCATTAAACCTAAAAAAAGACCTCTCTTTTATAGAGAGAAACAAATTCCTTGAAACTAAATCATTTGCCCTTAACTGCATGGGAATTAGTTATATGCAAAAAGCTGATTTCGATAGAGCTATTGAATATTATGAGAAGAGCTTGAAAATAAATGAGGAACTTGAAAACGATCAGGGTAAAGCGAGTGCATTAACGAATATAGGTAATGTATACTTGCGACTGGGAGATTATGCAACGGCTATAGTGTATTTTGAAAAAAGTTTAGAAGTACGTAAAGAATTAAATGATCTTTCCGGGCTTACTACTACTATCAACAACCTGGGATTGGTTTATAAAGAAAAAGGGGATTATAATCGCGCTATCGATTACTTCTCTCAAAGTTTAAAGCTTTGTGAAAAAATAGAAAACAAAGAATTAATTGCGAATACTTTAAATAATTTAGGGACGCTCCATAGCAGTATGAAAGAGTACTCAAAGGCTTATGAGTATTATAGCAAATGTCTCAAAATTGATGAGCAAATGGGCAATAAAATAGGTATTGCCATTTCTCTACACAATATAGGTAACACATATTATTATCGGGGAATTCTTGAAGAGGCGCTTGAGATTCATTTGAAAAGCTTACAAATTCATGAAGAACTATCTAACATGAGGGGAGTTGCTGCAACCTTGATGGCTATTGGTAATATATACAGTGATATGGGGTATTACCAAAAAGCACAGGAATACAACATCAGAAGTCTCGAGATATCTAATCGAATTGGGATGAAAATGCTCAAAGCCAGTTCTTTGAATAACCTGGGAATTTTGTCAAAAAAACAAGGCAATCATGTTGAAGCATTGAATTACTCTATAGAATCCTTTAAAATTGCCCGGGAAATTGGGAGTAAAGATTTGACTAAAAAAAGTACTAAAACACTATGGGAAGTATATAAGAACCTTGGCAAGTATCAGGATGCACTTTCTATGTATGAATTACACATTTCTGCCAAGGACAGTCTTTCATCTGAAGAAAACCAAAAGGCAATCATCCGTCAGGAATATAAATACCAGTACGAAAAACAAGCAGCAGCTGATAGCATAAAAAATATTGAAGCTCAAAAAGTGAAAGACGCTGAAATACTGGCCCAAAAGACCCAGAGAAATGCTGAAAAAAGAGAACGTGAATTAGAAAAGAAACGTGACGCCCAACAAAGCTACTTCTTAGTTGGGATATTGACTCTATCAGTACTTTTCGGTCTATTCATATTCAACCGTTTCCGACTCACAAAAAAGCAACGAGACATCATTGACGTCCAGAAGCGAGAGGTAGAAGCTCAAAAAGAAAAAGTAGATGAAGCCTTCGAACAACTCGAAGAAAAGAACACGGAAATACTGGATTCTATCAACTACGCTAAACGCATCCAAAGTGCCATTCTGCCTCCAGATAAATTAGTCAAAGAGTACTTGCCAGACTCTTTCGTACTTTACAAACCTAAGGACATTGTTGCCGGTGATTTCTATTGGTGCGAGCCTCAAAAAGATCGTGTTTTATTCGCGGCTGCAGATTGTACAGGACATGGTGTGCCAGGGGCAATGGTTAGTGTGGTGTGTAATAATGGTTTGAATCGTTCGGTCAGAGAGTACGGCTTGACCGAACCTGGCGACATTCTTTCTAAAACCAGAGAAATTGTCATTTCTGAGTTTGAAAAGTCGGAAGAAGAGGTGAAAGATGGGATGGACGTGGCTTTATGCTCACTTGAAGGAAATACACTCAAATATGCTGGTGCTCACAACCCACTTTGGGTCATAAGAGCTGGAGCGAAAGAAGTGGAAGAAATAAAGGCTCACAAGCAGCCAATTGGAAAATATACGGAGCCAAGCCCATATCCTACACACACTATAGAACTCAATGAAGGTGATAGCTTCTACATCTTCTCAGATGGTTACGCCGACCAGTTCGGAGGAGAGCGCGGTAAGAAGTTTAAGACAGCTAATTTTAAACGATTATTACTTTCTATCCAAAAGGAAAGCATTGAAAAACAACGAGAAATAATTGATAAAGAGTTTGAGAACTGGAAAGGCTCTATTGAGCAATTAGATGATGTTTGTGTGATTGGAGTGAGAGTTTAGTTTGATCAATTTTTCCAAAACCAGAAAATCGTCAATCACTTGATTGTCATTTGAGTTCGACCTAAGACCGATCTTCCACCCAGAGAAAAGCTCAGACATTGTCTGAGCTTTTTTTGTTTTTGAGGACCTCAATAGAGGATATATGGTCCCGTAGATAGATCAATCCAAAAAACAATTTTTTAAATTTAGACAGTTTTGAGGTGTTTAATAACCATATTCTTTGTCTTTGCATTGTTAATTCAATGCAATGGTCAGCGCGACCCTGAACAAAAAGCCACGGTAGATTCTCTAAAAACTGAATTAAGCAAGTACAGTCAAAATGATACTGCTTACATCAATATCTTATCTCAAATTGGACAAAAGACGCCAATCTATAGAATTACCTATTGGGATACAATTGTAAAGTTATCTGAAAAATTAATCTCCGGGACTCCCACAAAGGCAGAACAGTATGCTCTAAATAAATCACTTGCCGGAGCACTCAACAACATTGGGTTTATAAAATACAATCAAGGTGAAGTTCCGGAAGCCATGGATATTCTCCATAAAAGTTTGGAAATAAAGGAAGAAATCGGAAACAAGGAAGGAGCTGCCTACAGCTTAAATAACTTGGGGTATTTATACAATTATCAAGGAGACATTTCTAAAGCACTGCAGTGCTACGAAAGAAGTTTGAAATATCTTGAAGACACAGATAATAAAATGGGGACTGCCACCTGCTTAAATAATATGGGAGCTATCTATAAAGATCAGGGAGACGTTCCAAGAGCCATAAGTAATTACAACAAGAGTTTAAAAATTTATGAAAAGATTGAGAGCAAAAGTGATATTGCCATTATGCTGAATAACATTGGGATTATTTATTTAGAACAAGAAGAACATTCTAATGCCTTGGAGAATTTCGAAAAAAGCTTGAAATTTCATCAAGAACTTTCTGATAAAAAGAATGTGGCGGTATGTTTGAATAATATTGGAGATGTGAAAAGAGCACTTAAACAATATTCTGAGGCCCGGGAATATTTGGAGGAGAGCCTGGAAATTCGGGAACAAATTGCTGATAAAGAGGGAATATCAATGAGTTTAAACAATATTGGTCGCATACTTGATGAGCAAGGAGATTTAAACGGTGCATTGGATTATTACCAGAGAAGTTTAAGAATAGAAGAAGAAATTGAAAACATATCAGGCATCTGTTCAAGTTTAGGTAATGTTGGAGGTACCGAGTTACAATTAGGGAAACTCAACATGGCGAAAATACATCTAGAAAGAGGCTTGAAATTAGCTCAGGATATAGGGGCTGTTAGAATGACTATACCCATTGCAAAGCACTTGAGCGTTTTATACAAAAAACAGAATAACCATTCGGTAGCTCTTAAAATGTATGAACTATATGTTGCTATGAAAGACAGTCTTGCCTCCGAAGAAAACCAAAAAGCAGTCATTCGCCAAGAATATAAGTACCAATACGAAAAGCAAGCAGCTGCCGATTCAATTCACAATGCAGAAGCCCAAAAAGTGAAAGATGCCGAAATTTTGGCCCAAAAAACCAAACGTGCAGCAGAGAATCGAGAACGTGAGTTGGAAAAGAAACGTGACGCCCAACAAAGCTACTTCTTAGTTGGGATATTGACTCTATCAGTATTTTTCGGTCTATTCATATTCAACCGTTTCCGACTCACAAAAAAGCAACGAGACATCATTGACGTCCAGAAGCAAGAGGTAGAAGCTCAAAAAGAAAAAGTAGATGAAGCCTTCGAACAACTCGAAGAAAAGAACACGGAAATACTGGATTCTATCAACTACGCTAAACGCATCCAAAGTGCCATTCTGCCTCCAGATAGATCGTGTTTTATTCGCGGCTGCAGATTGTACAGGACATGGTGTGCCAGGGGCTATGGTAAGTGTGGTCTGTAATAATGGATTGAATAGGTCGGTAAGAGAGTACGGATTAACCGAACCTGGAGATATCTTATCTAAAACCCGAGAGATCGTGATTTCCGAATTCGAAAAGAGTGAAGAAGAAGTCAAAGACGGCATGGATGTGGCATTGTGTTCACTTGAAGGACGGACATTGAAGTATGCCGGTGCTCACAACCCACTTTGGATCATTCGTAAAGGAGCAGAGGAAGTCGAAGAGATTAAGGCACATAAGCAGCCCATTGGCAAGTATGCAGAACCTACGCCTTATCCAACGCACACCATGGAGCTAAATGAAGGCGATAGTTTTTACATCTTCTCGGATGGTTATGCGGATCAATTTGGTGGCCAGAAAGGGAAGAAATTCAAAACGGCTAATTTCAAGAAGTTGTTGCTATCTATTCAAAACGAATCTATTGAAAAGCAACGAGAGCTCATTGATGCTGCTTTTGAGGATTGGAAAGGTAGCATAGAGCAGCTAGATGATATTTGTGTTATTGGTGTTCGAGTTTAGCCAGAACTATGGTTAAGTCTTTGAGAGTTTAGTTCAACTAGCTTTTAAAAGAACAGATTCCTCATTTTAAAACCTATTGGTTGAGTATTGTCAGCCCGTTTCACCTTAATAAAAGTATTTTACTGTATAAGGTACTTCTTATATTTACATCACAGACTCAAACAAATCGAATGAAAATAGACAACTTTCAACCTTTTATCGGACAACATTGCGAAACTACAGCAACAGGCAGTTTGCTCTACCAAATTGGGATTGATTTGTCAGAACCCATGCTGTTTGGAATAGGTGAGGGGCTTGGGTATATTTTTTGGAACATGAAAATAATGGATTTTCCTTTTATAGGCGGGAGAGTGAAGCCAGACGTATTGACCGAGAATATTTGTAGAAACCTGGATTTAGACCTTGAAGTGAAAGAGACGTCATCTGTGAAAAAAGCCTGGGAAAATGTTAAGACTTATTTAGATAGGGGGAAGGCGGTCGGACTTAAGCTAGATTGTTATCATCTGGATTACTTTACAACTAAGATCCATTTTGCAGGTCATTATGCCTCTATATATGGTTATGATGACACAATGGCCTACTTGAATGATACGAATCAACAGGGCAGGAATGCGCAGACTAGCCTGAAGAGTTTGGAACTTGCCAGGAATGAACGGGGGCCTATGTCTTCAAGAAACCGTTCCTACACAATTTCCAAGACTCAAACTACACCCGATCTGAAAGATGTCATAAAAGGTGCTATCTATAATAATGCGGAAGAATTTCTAAATCCACCAATCAAGAATATAGGCTACAAGGGCATTTTAAAAACCAGTTCGGAAATCAAAAAGTGGTTCAAGACAAGTGAAAATATTAAAAAGGATTTTCAGACTTCTGCTTCTCTCATGGAACGTGGTGGAACCGGAGGCTCGCTGTTCAGAAATATTTACCGTGATTTCCTGAAAGAAAGTTCAGAGATTTTAGAATCTCACGAATTACAAGCTGCAAGCGACAGTTACGCTGAGATAGCACTTTTGTGGAAGCAGGTTGCTGACTTGTTTGAGACAATTGGAGAAACAGAAAATGTGAATTACCTCAATGAAGCCTCAGAAATCTTGATTGCATTGTCCGAAAAGGAAAAAAGCACGATGGAAAAATTGAAAGTCGCTTGCGCTTGAGTCTTGATGAAGGCAAATGTATACATAGGTAATGATTTAATTGGAACGACCAATTTTCAAATTTCGGATGAAACTATGGGCGCAGTAATTGGTGATTTCTTCCCGAACGAACACTATAAAAAGTATCAAACCAAAATTCAGTCTTTAACAAAGGACAAAGGAATTGCAAACATGTCCGACTTTAAGTTTAAACTGGAAATTGAGGAGAAGCACATTGTCAGTCCGGCTGGTGGAATTGGAATTATCGACTCTAAAGAACTGGATGAAATAGTGATCGAATCTGCTGGAAACGGAAAGGAGATTATTGAGAGAATAAAAAGAGAGATTGTAAGTTAAAGTAAATATGCGCACCAAATATTATATCCCTTTTGGAATTGTCTTAATTCTTTATTCATGTCAAGCTACAGAAGTGGAACCTGAACAAGAAAAAACTCCCAGCGCCCCCTCTGAAGCTAAAGATGAGGAGCCATTAATCGTTGAAGAAATTGACACGGCTCTTGTTATTTCACAACTCAACATAAAGGAACATGCATCACTGCTGAATCTTGCCAACGAAGAAAACGATCAACTTTATGAGCAATTAGACACACTGGAACTGACCTATTATTTCGGTTTTTGTGATTGTCAGCGCTGGATCATATCAGACATACATAACAAGGCACTAAGCGAGCATGAAGACTTAGATGATATGGATCCCAGAGGACAGGTGCAATTCAATTTAGACGAACATGGCTACTACATTGAAGCCGCACATGAGGACTTAGAGCTTAATTGGCGCACAGGAGTTAATGGTACAACCATTCGTTTCATTGGCCGGGAATACAAAGATAAACGCTTGCCCGAAGGTGAAGAATTTACGGTGCCAGACCCTCCTGAGGGGAAAGTGTTCAGGTATTATAGCTACGAAATATTACGTCCATATTCGATTTGGGGACCAGATAGACTCATGGAGATTGATGAGGAAACTGGTGATAGCATTGTAAATCCGACCATACTTACCGTAAAATAGTGAACTGAGAAGGTCATATCAAATTCAACACTTTCTACTTAAAATACTATCTTAAGCCTAAAATACATCCATGAAATATACATGCACCGTAGATATTAATTATCCCATCGAAAAAGTTGTGGCATTGTGGAGCGATGAAAACAACTTTAAAGAATGGCAAGATGGCTTTGAAAGTATCGAACACCTTAGTGGAACACCCCATACGGCAGGCGCTAAATCCAAAATT
>JAUILH010000114.1 GCA_030433115.1 Bacteroidia bacterium
TTTAAGAGATAATCCAAGGCTGAAATTTCAAAAGCCTTTAGTGCATAGCGATCATAAGCCGTCACAAAAATAATGTCAAAAGAAATGCTGTCGAAAAACCGAACGATCTCAAACCCAGCATATCTTGGCATTTCTATGTCCAAAAAAACGACATCTGGCTCAACTTGTTTGATACTTTCCACCCCACTTTCCAGGTCTTTACACTTTGCCACAACAGTCACGTCATCGCAGAAGTTGATCAAGAGATTTTCCAAAATGTCTCTTGCACTTTCTTCATCATCAACAATAACGCAATTAATGGGCTTCATGATTCAAACTTGCTAATTCATTTTTAATCTATTGCGATTGGATTCATCAACAGGGCTTTTTTTTCAATAACAGTTAGAATTTCTTAATATAGGGAAGTTTCAGAACTACCTTGGTGCCAGCTGGTCGACCATTCTCTTCCATATCCACATAGGTATAGCCAAAATCCCCCCTATAGAGTTCCGATAAAATGTTGAATCGTCTCTGATTGGCTTTCACAGAGAATGACTCATAATCTTGCCCTCTTTGTCTCAACTTAATGGATTCAGCTTCTTGTCGACCAACACCATTATCCGTGATTTCACATACCAAGTCATCTTCTAGTTTAAACTGTACACTTAATTGCCTGAGCCCTTCTTTATGCAATAAACCATGCACCAGCGCATTTTCAATAAACGGTTGAACTATCATTGGAGGCACCAATACTTCTGAATCCGGATAATCCAGTTCGTATTCAAAATCACTTTTAAACCTTAATTTTTCGATGGTAAGGTATAACTCTATGAGCTTAACTTCCTGATTCAGTTCGATCAAATCTTTATCGGAGTAGTTCAATGTTTTGCGCACCAAACTGGCAAATTTAGTGATGTAGGTATATGAATTCTTCTTGTCATCTTTTAATACCAAGTCCTGAATAGAATTAAGTGCGTTGAAAATAAAATGAGGGTTCATTTGCGACTGGATGGCTGTTAACTTTGAAGCAGACAACTCGTTCTTAAGTTTTTCTCGTCTCAACCGCCAACTTAAATAGACTCTGTAAATGACATAGAATATCACCAAAGACATTAACATTAAAATAAAGTAAAACCACCATGTGGTCCAATAGGGTTTTTCTATTTCGAATTCGTAAGTGATGATCTTTCCTGACTGCCCGTTAAAATATGGTTGAACTTCCAATTTGTATTTTCCAGGTGCCAAAGATTTATATTCAATTGGGGACGATAAGGTTTGTAAAGTGGACCACGTTTCTTCAAGTCCCCGGAGTCTGTATGAAACACTTAATCCACTCAAAAATTGAATATCCTGATAATCTATGAAAAACTTAAAGTGGTTTCTGTCATGACTGAATTTTTGAGCTTTGAAACTCACCTCATTTTCCATGTTGTAGATTGCAGAAAAGAGAATATTGTTTTTTGGACTTAGCTGAAAGATTCCGGATTTTCTGAAGGAGTTGAGTTTGTTGTCTGCCAAATAGTAAACAAGTGAATCTGTAACAATAAAGTCTTCTATAATGGTGTTGATCAGTCCATCAGTTTTTCCTAGTTTTCGAACTGTAAAATCCGACAGTGATATTATTTGAAGACCTCCTCCCGTGAGTACGTACAGGTCATTTTCTGAAACGATTACTTTTTTAATTGAATTATCAATTAAGCCATCTGATTGAGTAAGGTGTTTGATGGGTTTTAAATTTTTGAATATGATGATCCCATTGTCCACTGTGGCGGCGATGAGCAAATCTTGACAGCTTGCCAAATCGCTTGGGACAATGGAATTACTCTTAAACTTAAGCTCGTCCCACTGCCCATTTTGATCGCATATCACTAAACGATGACTTGAAGCAATGACCAGTTTATCTTCAGTCTGATCATACACAATGTCATGACTCCTGTAATTAAATCCTTCAAGTTTTTCCCATCCCCAAAGTCCCCAGGAATTCCATTTGAAACCGTCAAGTCCCTTTCCAAATCTAAACACACCATCTGTACCCGCTGCCAGAACAGTTTCAGAGTCCAATCTATTCACTGATTTTAGCCCAGATATACCTGCCAATTCTTCCTCTATTTTCAAAAACGGGTGCACCAAATTGTGCTGAGGTACCTGTTTTCCCAAAAGGCTATTTGGCACATGAAATATGCGGGTTACTTGAGCCAAACTATCTATCACAGAAACAAAACGACCTCTTTCAAAATGGTGGATTTGTCCTGATCTTGTTATGACAAACTGACTGTCTTCATCTCCTGTAAGGTAAATTGGTTTATAGGCACCGATTGTTTCACTTAAGGAGGATAAATTCGGAATGATGATGATCCCGCTTCCAAATGTGCCCAAAATCACTGTTCCATTTTTCTTGTGAACACAAGAGATAAACTCAGAAGGAAATAGCATCTCGGATTGAAAAATGCGATCACCTTCTACACGAATATATTTGGCTCCTACAGTCCCCCCCCGAATCCAGATTTCCTGGTCATCAACCCTAGACACTTTTCCGGCAATTTGTGTTGAATATTGAATTAGAGAATCTTTGAAACTATAGAGTCGACCAGTGCTCAGAAACAAAAAAGGTGATGTATCTAAATAAATCATAGCATTCCCTGCCATATTATCCAGACTCAGTTGTTCGGACATAGGTATTGGGCGTGGATGCAATTGTCCCGAATGCGCTATCAGAACAGTGTCTTTTCTTTTCGTGGTGATGCTAATCTCTCTGGATGTGGTTGACGCCAAATCCATTCTTTCAACGGCATCTAATGGGCTATCCGATACTATTGAATTAGTCCCATCGTACATGATGATTCGTTTACATCCAACCCACAGATTGTTGTCATCATCAAACTCAATACTCAAATTTCGGGTGAGATATTCTGAGGGAACTGTATAATACAAATTAAGTGATTCCCGCTCCTTATTGTATTTAAAAATCTGTCCGTTGAGGTTGATACAATAAACATCTCCATTCTTATCTGAGCTGAGGTCGAATACTGCTTTTCCCTGTTGATTATTGTCAGCCTTGGCCAGGACAAACCTTCCTCCTTTAAGTTGGTATAATCCTTTATTACTTGCAAGTAGCAGGGGTCCATTATTCAGTTGGAATATGGAAAATATATTGGCGTCTGCCAATTCCTGTTCTCCAAAGTGGTAATAGGATGGGTGTTGAGAGCACACATAGCTCGTCAAAAACAAAAATGGTATAAGTATAAACTTCAAGAAGTAAAACTACATTGAAATTATTTGAAATGCCAACAGTGCCTTGTGGCCTGCAATGTCAATGATTTAGAATATAGCAGACGCAATCTTCTTAACCGATTCCGATTTTCCCATAGTATAAAAGTGCAAACTAGGCACATTGGCTTTTACCAACTCTTTGGCTTGTTTAATTCCCCACTCAATGCCCACTTGTCGCACGTCATCATTGGACTTACATTTTTGAAGTTCATCTGCTAGCTCTTCAGGCAAATCAATATGGAAAAACTTAGGTAAGAAGGTAATATGTCTCAGTGTAGAAATTGGTTTTAAACCCGGGATAATCGGCACATTGATCCCCGCTTCACGACAAGCATCCACAAATGCGAAATACTTTTGATTGTCATAAAACATTTGAGTCACAATGTACTCAGCTCCCTTGTCAACTTTATCCTTCAGGTATTTCAAATCGGTCTTTAGATTCATCGATTCGAAATGCTTCTCCGGATAACCTGCACAGCCCACACAGAAGTCGGTAGCACCAGCCATCATCTCTTCATGCAAGAAACTTCCGGAGTTCATGTCCATAATCTGACCAATTAAATCCACTGCATACTCGTGACCTTCGGGATGTGGTAAAAAGTTCGCCTCTGTTTTGATGGGATCTCCTCTCAAAGCCAATAGATTGTCAATTCCAAGAAACTGCAAATCGATCAATGCGTTCTCTGTTTCCTCTTTCGAGAAGCCTCCACAGATGATATGAGGCACAGCATCCACATCATACTTATTCATGATAGCGGCACAAATTCCAACCGTCCCTGGTCGCTTTCTAATGGACATTTTCTCCAGATAGCCCTTCTCCCTTCTTTTGTAAACGTACTCCTCACGGTGATAGGTCACATTGATAAAAGGCGGCTTGAACTCCATCAAAGGATCAATGCCATCGTAAATAGATTGGATGCTCTTACCTTTTAGAGGAGGTAAAATTTCGAACGAAAACAAAGTCCCTTTCGCCTTATTAATATGATCTATGACTTTCATCTGGAAAAAATTGAACGCAAATATACGTGATCATGGTTTATTGGTTACAAAAAAAGCCCCCATGAAAGGGGACTTTCTCTAGAAAGTGATTATTCTTTAAGGTTTTAGGATGCCTAACTCAAACAATAAAAGCAATAATGCAACTACCACTCCGGCAAATCCAAAAGGCACAGAATATTTGGCTAATTTTTCATAGGCCTGGTCCCCAGCCTTATCAAACTTTTCTCCGGCATTTCCCTTTTCTTTTGCTTTATTCAAGACATATTTGTCAATCAAGGCATATCCTTGAATAAAGCCAAGAATGATCGCAACTGGTGCAAATAAAATCAAGGTTAGCTTTGCCAAGCCGCCTCCAGGGAAACTAAATAAATCCCACCAGGCAATCTCAATGAAAGCAACGCCAAAGAAGCTAAGCAGTCCTATTATTAGTAGTACAACTCCAGAGTAGCCACTATATTCAGTTAGGTTTTCCATTTGGTCCTTCAATTCTGGTTTTTTGGACACTATAAATGTTGAAATTGAAGCCAGACTTGCAATTATCAAAGCTGTAATAGATAAGTAAATCATAGTTAGTTTTTTGGTTATATATAAATGTCAATTTAAACCATAATTTTCTAATAATTGTGACGGCTGGTTATATTTAGTGAACACTCATGTTTTCATATGTAAACAACATATCACAAATTTAGTGCCCTGGCAACACGAAAAACACTATTTTTGCAAGCCATGAAGAACATTAGAAACTTTTGTATCATCGCCCATATTGACCACGGTAAGAGTACCCTGGCAGATAGATTATTGCAAACAACTGGTACCATTTCTGACCGAGATATGCAAAATCAGGCTTTGGATGATATGGATCTGGAGCGTGAACGTGGTATTACAATTAAAAGTCACGCCATCCAGATGGATTATGAATTAGACGGCACCAAATATGTGTTGAATCTAATTGACACACCTGGACACGTAGATTTTTCTTATGAAGTATCTAGATCCATTGCTGCCTGCGAAGGGGCTTTATTGATTGTAGATGCATCTCAGGGAATTGAAGCTCAAACCATTTCCAATCTGTATCTCGCTCTGGAAAATGATTTGGAGATCATCCCAATTCTGAATAAAATGGACTTGCCCGGTGCCATGCCTGAGGAAGTCACAGACCAAATAGTGGATTTAATTGGTTGCGACCCTTCGGAAGTGATTCCGGCCAGCGGTAAAACAGGTTTGGGGGTTCATGACATTCTCAAAGCCATTGTGGAACGTGTTCCTTCACCAAAAGGAGACCCTAATGCCCCTCTTCAGGCCATGATTTTTGACTCTGTTTTCAACTCTTTCAGAGGGATCATTGCCTACTTCCGAGTATTGAATGGTGCCATTTCAAAAGGAGACAAGGTTAAGTTTGTGAACACGGGAAAAACTTATGATGCTGATGAAATTGGCGTTTTAAAAATGGATTTATCTCCTAAAAAGACTGTGTCAACCGGAGATGTTGGCTACATTATTTCCGGTATTAAGCAAGCCAAAGAGGTGAAGGTTGGAGATACCATTACCCTTGTAGACAATCCTTGTGAAGATGCGGTTCAAGGGTTCGAAGATGTGAAACCCATGGTATTCGCAGGAATTTATCCGGTTGATACAGATGATTATGAAGAATTGAGGACTTCTATGGAGAAGCTTCAACTCAATGATGCGTCTTTGGTATTTGAGCCCGAATCGTCTGCTGCATTGGGCTTTGGATTTAGATGTGGGTTCCTGGGAATGCTGCATATGGAGATCATCCAGGAACGTTTGGAACGTGAGTTTAACATGACTGTGATTACTACAGTTCCCAACGTATCCTACAAGGCCTACATGACAAGAGATGAAGAATTGTTAATTGTAAATAATCCTTCAGAATTACCACCTCCTTCCAAATTGGATTACGTTGAAGAGCCCTTTATCAAGGCTCAAATCATTACCAAGTCGGAATATACCGGCTCAATTATGAATTTGTGTATTGAAAAACGTGGCGAAATGGTTAACCAGGTGTACTTGACGCAAGACAGGGTTGAATTGACTTTTGAAATGCCGTTGGCAGAGATCGTTTTCGATTTCTATGACAGATTAAAAACGGTGTCTCGCGGATATGCTTCTTTCGATTACTTCCCAATTGGTTATAAGAAATCTGATCTTATCAAACTGGACATTCTTTTAAATGCAGAACAAGTAGATGCCTTATCTGCTTTGGTTCATAGAAACAACGCTTTTGATTTGGGTAAAAAGATTTGCCTTAAATTGAAAGAGCTGATTCCAAGGCAACAATTTGAAATTCCTATTCAGGCAGCGATCGGTGCGAAAATCATTGCCAGAGAGACCATCAAAGCTTTGAGGAAAGATGTGACTGCCAAGTGTTACGGTGGAGATATTACCAGAAAACGTAAGCTCCTTGAGAAACAGAAGGCCGGTAAGAAACGTATGCGCCAGGTTGGTAAGGTGGAAGTGCCTCAGGAAGCATTTCTAGCCGTACTTAAATTGGATTAATCCGACAGCCATTACTGATAAAATCAACATACGGTCTCTTTCTAAAGATGCGCTTACTAAACAGCTGATTGAGTTGGGTGAGAAAGCATTCAGAGCCAAACAGGTTTACGAATGGTTGTGGAGAAAAAATGCATCTTCATTTGCAGACATGAGCAATTTGAGCAAGTCGCTCAGAGAAACCCTTGATCAACATTTTTATATCGATCATGTGGTATTGGGCGATAAGCAGATTAGCTCCGACAAAACCATCAAGTGCGCCTTTCAAACAATGGATAAAGCCACAATTGAAGGGGTTTTGATTCCAACCAGCAAACGGATGACCGCCTGTATCTCTTCACAGATTGGCTGCAGTCTGGCATGTAAATTTTGTGCTACCGGCAGACTTAAACGTGTCAGAAATCTGGAGGCCCAGGAAATCTATGATCAGGTATTTATGATCAATGAGTTGAGTCAACAACATTATCAAATTCCGCTTTCAAATATTGTTTACATGGGTATGGGAGAACCTTTACTCAATTACAAAAACATGCTCGATTCCATCAAAATGTTGACATCTGAAGAAGGCATGGGCATGTCTCCTAAGCGCATTACAGTATCAACAGCTGGTATTGCCAAAATGATCATGAAACTAGGCGATGATGACGTTAAGTTCAACCTGGCTTTATCCCTTCACGCTGCCAATGATCAAAAAAGGAGTCAGATCATGGAGATCAACGACTCCAATAACCTGAAAGCGCTTGCAGAGGCTTTGATCTATTTTCATGAAAAAACCGGAACTCGTGTCACTTATGAGTACATCATTTTCAAAAATTTCAATGATACTGTGGAAGATGCTGCAGAACTGGCAAAATTCTGCAAACATGTTCCGTGTAAGGTTAATATCATAGAATACAATCCAATTGATGATGGCGAATTCAGACAAGCAGACACTGCCAAAGTAGATGCCTTCGCAAGCTACTTGGAAGACAGAAATATCATTGTAAACATCCGTCGCAGTAGAGGAAAGGACATAGATGCTGCCTGTGGTCAGCTAGCAAATAAAAATGAATTGGCTCAATAAAGTAACTTATTCCATCTTCGACCGTCATAAAGCACACAATATTTTATTTTTTAATCAGTTTAATCTGCAACCATCAAGACATGTTTGTGTCTTAAATCAAAAGAACACATGAAGAATTTACTCCCTGCTCTCTTTCTTCTACTTTCTATTTCTGCCACCTCACAAAAAGAAACTGCTACCATTAGTGGCTATATTCAGGATGCCAGCACAGGCGAAAAATTAATTGGCGCCGGTGTTTATGACGTGAAAAGTGAACAAGGTGCAAGAACCAATGTGTACGGTTTTTTCAGTCTTACACTTCCAAAAGACAGTGTACAATTGCGCATCATGTATGTGGGGTATGAAACCATTGAAATGAGGTTAAAACTTGAAGAAGATCAAACCATTAATGTGGAAATTAAATCTTCTGAAGAACTCAAATCTGTGGTTATTAAAGGTAAAGAGAGCATTCAGGATGAAACTCAGATGAGTTCTATGAATCTGAGCATGGCCAAGGTAAAAGCGCTGCCTGTATTCATGGGAGAAGTCGATATCATGAAAACGATTCAGTTACTTCCCGGAATCCAAAGTGGTAGCGAGGGCGCAAGTGGCATCTATGTGCGTGGCGGTGGTCCAGACCAAAATCTAGTGCTGCTAGATGGCGTGCCAGTATACAATGCCAGTCACTTATTTGGTTTCTTCTCCGTGTTTAATGCAGATGCAATCAACAATGTGCAACTGATCAAAGGTGGTTTCCCTGCAAGATACGGCGGACGATTATCTAGTGTGATTGATATTAGAATGAAAGAAGGTAATATGAAAGAGTTTCATGGTGAAGGCTCTGTTGGTTTGATCAGTTCAAAACTCACCCTTGAAGGTCCTATTAAAAAAGACAAGACTTCATTTTTGATATCTGCCAGAAGGACTTACATAGATTTATTGGCTCGTCCCATCATCAAAGCAGCTGGCGATGGTAATGTTGGCGGTTATTATTTCTATGATCTGAATGGAAAAATCAACCACAAATTCAACGACAAGAGTCGCTTGTACTTTAGTGTTTACAATGGAAAAGACAGGGCTTATCTAAAGTATGATGAATCTAGTTTAGAAAATGGTATTCGGGAAACGGAGACTTTCGATCAATCATTACAATGGGGAAACTTTATTTCTGCACTTAGATGGAATTACATCATCAACCCCAAATTATTTATGAATGTGACAGGAACTTATAGCCGTTACAAATTCAATGTAGGGTTTAATTATGAAAATTCTGAAGTAGGGGCTGGTGTCAACAATCAAGAAAGCTATCAATTTGACTATCTGTCGGGAATTAACGACTGGTCGGGGAAAGTTGATTTTGATTACGTTCCAAATGCCAACCACAGCGTTAAGTTTGGAACTGGGTATATCTACCATACATTCACGCCTGGGGTGAATGAAGTCTCTCTTTCATCCGATGGATCAACGAATGACACAACCTATGGATCTACCAATCAATATGGCAATGAGTTCTATGGCTATATTGAAGATGATTTTAAAATTGGCAACAGACTCAAAGCCAATTTAGGGGTTCATGCCAGCGGTTTTTTAGTTGGCAACAAGACCTATTATTCAATCCAACCCAGAGTTGCCCTGCGCTATAAGCTGAATGAACTGTCCTCAATCAAGGCATCTTATTCCAGAATGACTCAGTTTTTGCATTTATTGACCAATCAATCAATAGGTTTACCAACGGACTTGTGGGTGCCGGTTACGGACACCATTCCTCCCCAACAATCCGACCAGTTCGCCATCGGCTATGCCCGTACCATAAAAAAAGACTATGAGTTAAGTGTAGAGGCTTATTACAAAACCATGGAAAACGTAATAGAGTACAAAGACGGAGCAAGCTTCCTTGGAAATGATAAAGATTGGCAAAGTAAAGTTGAAATTGGCCGTGGATGGAGTTACGGTGGAGAGATATTGTTCGAGAAAAAAGTGGGCAAAACTACTGGTTGGATTGGGTATACGCTCTCTTGGACAGAACGCCAGTTTGATGGCTTAAATTTCGGAGAAAAGTTCCCGTATAGATATGATAGACGGCATGACATTGGCATAGCCATCACCCATAAATTTAATGATCGTGTGGACGTGGGTGTTGTGTGGGTCTATGGAACAGGTAATGCCGTGACTTTGGGTCTTGAAAGGTATTTATCATTTGACAATGTGTTTGGCAGTGGTTATGGAGAAATTGAACACATAGAGAGTAGAAATAACTACAGAATGCCTGCTTACCATCGTTTAGATTTGGGCGTGAACTTGCACAAAAAGAAGAAATGGGGTGAGCAAACCTGGAGTTTTGGGGTTTACAATGCATACAGCCGACAAAATCCTTTCTTTCTGGAATTTGGGTATAACGACAATAACCAAAGGGCTCTAAAACAATATAGCCTCTTCCCAATCATTCCTTCATTCAATTACAGTTTTAAATTTTAGATCATGAAACGATTAGTTTATTTAATATTCCCTTTGGCTTTGGTATCATGTGAAAAGGAAATTCCTTTAAATGCGGAGGTCACCGATCCGAAATTAGTGTTGAATTGTGGATTTGAAGAAGGTGAACCATGGGAAGTGCACGTGAGCCAAAGTTTAAGTGTTATTGACAACGGTAACTTGTCTGGTGTTGACGGTGCAACAGTCAATATTTTGGATAATAACGGGACTTTACTTGAGACTTTGAACGATGATGGCAATGGTTATTACAGCTCAACAAGCCTTGTGGGTGCCTCCGGAACCGGTTATAAGCTGACTGTTTCCAAATCCGGATTTACAAGTATTGAGTCAAGTGATATCGTGCCTAGTATTCCAGTAATTAACTACAAGGACACTGTAAGTGGCACCTATCTGGGCGAAGACGTTTTCGAAATAACTTTTGACATTAATGATCCTGCTGGCAGTAATGACCATTACTTGATACAGGCGATCGGGTATGAAGATGATGGATTTGGGAACACCAATGAATATCAACTTTGGTTCAATGTGAACGCCCCTGAATTTGAGAACACTTCTCCGGAGGAATATAACCAGATAGCCTTCCTGAAAGACGGACAATTTAATGGTTCGAACTATGAAATTACGATAAGAGCTGATGGCTGGGTGGCTGAGAGTAACCTGGACTCAATCAGCGTTTATGTGAGTTCGTGTACGGAGGCAGCTTATAATTATGCCTGGAGTTATGATAGGTACCAATCTACCTCCGGAGATCCATTTTCGCAACCCGTTCAGGTGTACTCGAATGTGACCAATGGGTTTGGCATCTTTGCAGGGTACTCCACTCGATCGTTTGCGGTAGAATTTTAGAGCTGTTGACACCCTGCCCTCCTTTCAATTAAGAAACTTGGGCAGGATTAGGGCAACAGATCATCAATTCACGTGTGCTTTAATTTCTATATCCAGACCATTAAGTGGCATGTATTTGTTTTTCGACATGCCTTTGATGCTTGCGCTTACAGGGATACCCTTGTCCATTAGTCTGCATATAATACCCGCAGATTTTTTTGAGATCATCCCAATTTTAAATCCTTTGAAAAAAACTTCAATTTGATTGGCTTGAAAAATATTGGAGTAATCACGTTCTAACCTCAATTCATCGCCCACCGACATGTGGTGATAGATGTAAATCATGTCATATTTGGCAATGTCTTCCACACACGTTAAGATTCCCAAATTGTGATAAAGTGCTTGCGATACTAACTGTCCTTTTGGATTGATGTTTAGTTGTCTCATGATGATATAGTTTAAAATGGATTAGGCTCTCAACACATGGTATTGTGCTGATGTATTTAATTTTTTCAGTTGTGCTCTGCGACCTAGTAACGATTTTAATGGTAGCTCAGCAATCCAGTCGACTTTGTCTACCATATCAGACACCATTTTCTCAAGGCGGTTGGCTAAAAAACTATCTTTTAAATGCGCCAATAAGAACTCCCATTGGTCGAAACTGATTTCCAAATTCTGTTGAATTTTTCCTTCTTTGGTGTCTACCAAACATTCCAATAATAAACCATCATCATTTCTTTCATAGACTATGGTATCTATTTCAATGTTCTTAAATTGCTTTGAAGTTTGTTTGTCGAATAAGTTAAGTGCCGTTTTCATTGTATTTTTGATTTGATCACAATACAAATTTCCGATCGCACTACGTAAACTAATTACGTTCTGATATTTTTCCTATAAAAAAGGGATTAGCCCAGGGAAATAGGCTATTTAACAAGTGTCACATGCCCTACATATTCGTGCCGTGAACCGTCAATGGCACTTTTCAGCAGCAATTTCCAAACATAGATATCCGATTTTGCCAAAACACCGGAGGGATCATTTCCATTCCAACCCAAATTCTGATTGGTAGATTTAAATACGACCTGACCCCATCTATCGAAGATATATAATTCATAAGATTCTGGATCAGCTCCATTAATGACGGGAATGAATTCCTCATTAAATCCATCTCCGTTTGGTGTGAAAGCGTTGGGTACATAAACACTAAATACATCCAAAATCTCGACACTGTCACAGAACACATCATTACAACCTTCATCATTCATCGCTGTTAAGCAGACCTCATATGTACCGGGTGTTGCAGGATATGCATGAACAGGATTTATCTCTACAGAGCCCTCACCATCACCAAAAGTCCAGGAGTAATTATTGGCATTTTGAGACTGATTGGTGAAGTTGAAAACCGGATCATAAACATCTGTTTGACCCGGACTGACGTCAAATGCTGCTATGGCATTCGGCGTTACACATACCATATCATTTTGAGTTAAACTGTTAGTGCATCCTGCAGCTGTAGTGATGGTTAATGAGACATCATAACAACCGGGTTGTGTGTAGGTATGAGAAGTAACCCCACAATCCGTAGAGAAGAATGTGTCACCAAAATTCCATAAACAGTTAGTGCCAGCAGGCGCAGAGTTATCTGTAAATGTAACCGTTAAAGGCGCACAGCCAGTGGCGTTGTCTACCACAAAATTTATGTTAGACAGTGGATTCACTGTCACGGTTACCTGATCCGTAGCTGCTGCAGACCCACAACCATCAGTTACAGTAACGGTGTAGGTGGTTGTAACAGCGGGCGTAACGGTAATGAATTGCCCGGCTCCCACAGGGGTTCCTAGATCATCTGTCCAAACGTAAGTATAGTTTCCATCTCCACCATTGGCAATGGCAGATAGGTTGGCATCTTGACCCTCACAAATGTCCATGTCGATAAAAGCTGTCACATCCAAAGGATCACTTACGGTGATAGTGGTCGTTTCAGAGTTCCCACAAGGACCTGGGAATGAATACGTGATGACATGCGTGCCTGGTCCAGCTACTGCTGGGTCAAACTCTCCAGTAACCGGGTCAATGATTCCAATTCCTGAAAATGTACCTCCCGGATCACCCAATACATTTATAAACACATTCGCATTGCCAATACACATATCAGGCATAGGACCTAAAGCTGCATCAAAACTTTGTAGAACATTGATATCTATTGTTTGCACGTCTCCACATGATCCGGCAATGGTATAAGTAATGGTATGCAATCCCACTCCGGCGATTGTTGGATTAAAAACGCCTGAAACAGCATCTACGCAAGTCCCACAGGTAGCGGTAAAAGTACCTCCTGGATCCACCACATTTAAAGCAAATGGTGCATCTGTTTCGCATGGATCTGCCACTGGCGCTATGGTAGCATCTTGTTGATTAGTTACCAGAATGTCCGTTTGCCCATTAGACGGACAAGCCCCACCCACGGTATATGTAATGGTGTGTGTACCTGCACCGGCAGTGGCAGGATCGAACGTACCTGCACCAGCGTTGGTAATGCCCGTACCCGACCATGTACCACCAGGTGTGGCAGCGGTTAAGTTAAGTGCAGGATCGTTGGGGCAGAACGGCCCA
>JAUILH010000115.1 GCA_030433115.1 Bacteroidia bacterium
AACTTTTTTGGGGCGTGGTTCTTTACCCTCCTGGATGTCCTCTTTTCCGTCCTGCCAGGTTTTGGTTTTTTGGTTTTTTGTTTTTTTGTTCATTCTGGGCGCGGTGGCTTCTCCTTCCCCAACCCCTCCCTCGTAGGGAACCGACGCACCGAATTCGGATGCGTCAACCCGACCAATCAGCCTGTCTCACATCGGGTCAATTCGCCCATCCCTCAAACACCCAGAGAAAAACTCCACGACCACATTTACGCGCCCATAAACAGCCATCGCCAACCCAACTCCCTTGCCTTCCAAATCACATCCTGATATATGAGGAAACCGTGCTGGTTTTCATCGTCATCATTTGGATCAAATACCACCCATTCGAATCGACTTCTTAATTTAATATTCCCCAATCTTCTGTCTAAATGGAGTCTGAGTTGCTGCTTGGTTTCATTTAAGGCAGCTTCCACATTTGTTTCCAGTTCGTCAAAATTTCTAGGTTTGGTCTCCCACTTATACCTCAAATAAATGCTCGTTTTTCTATTAGGTTTGAAGTTTAATTGTCCTATGTAATCCTGACCATTGCCCAAACCATTTCTTTGGTAGCCCAACCAATTCCATCTGTAGAAATCTGCGTAGCCGGTAAAGTCAAAATACTTGTGTAGTTTTGCCTCAATCCCGAATACCGTTCCAATTTCGTTGCTTGTATTACTGCCCTCTCCAAAACCATTGGCAAGAAGTCCTTTGTAATCTCGGTCATATCTTCTGTGAATGGTGAGAAGTCTTACACGACTGTCTAATTCCGACATGAAACCTGCAATGTGAGCCATACCGCCTCCTTCAGAAATGGCACTCTCTCCAAAGAAATTAAATGGTCCGGCAAAGAAGTTATAGTCTACAGAGATGTTGGTGTTCTGAGTTCCCTGAAAATCAAATTGATTGTAAATCTGAGTGTTCTTGTTAAGTGTACGATCAAATTTGGTGTATACTCCACTCAATCCTATGTTTGCACGTTCCGTTTTGTAGGCAATGTGTGTTCCTGAGTAGAGCTCTTTGATGGCATCTTTATCTTGAATTTCTCCAGGCGTTCTGTGATAGCCGGTTTGTTGGAAACTGGTGAAATTAACTTCCTCTAAATTATCCGTAGTATCTACACTCGCCAAATTCCCATCAATTGATTTGTACGAACCAAATGCTGTCACTTCAAATTTTCCGAACCCAAGCGTTGCTGCAGCTCCCCTCATAAATAGGTTTTCATCAACTGATGTGTATGGCCTGATTCCCTGACCATTCCGTTTCATATTTCTCACAATTGCAGATTTCCCAAAGGCCAAGCCACTCCAAAGTGCCAATCCTTGACCATATTGAATTTGATAATCTCCAATCGCCAACCTTTTAACCCTTCCAAGATCTTTGGCGAAAAGATGAGCAGAGTAGAAGTCAAAACCATATTTCTGATGTCCGGCAAAAAACTGCTCTCCGGCGTCTTTATCCGCAGTTAGACCAATGCTTAGGTTATTTCTAAACTGATATCGATACCGCATATAAAGTCGATCGGCAGAGCCCAAATATCTTTTGTTTGGATTGAGCGCAAGTACAGAGTCATCAATGTCCGAATAACCTTCCATTTCCTCTAAAATCCTTTGATAGCGGATAAATAGTTGGTTTCTACCGTATTTAAAACGGTCTTTCAATGGCACAATTTCTTTGTCTCTTGACGGTTTTACATCCACGAAAGGGAGAATGAGATCGACTGTTGACTTATCAAAAGAATAGATGTGGGGAAGTTCGTAAACCGTTAATATTTGTTTGTGCTTTTCACGGTAGTTAATCAATTCTAGCACCTGTTTGTCTGTCAGAAGAAACAGTGATTTTAATTCATCTTCAGTGGCGTCATTAAGGTTTAAGGGATAGTCGAAATAGTAAGACAATTCATCAAAAAGTGTGGTGAAGTCAACATCCGCATCTTCATATTGCTCTGCGATCAACTCAATGCGCAGCTCAATAATATTTTGCTTAACCGGATCAGTTTGAGCCACCACATTCAAACATGTGCACAACAGTATGATGACACCCAACAGTTTCATTTAGCCAGGTCATATTGAAGGGATAACATAGGGGATACGCCCAAAACTGGATGTACCCAAGATGCCATATCAATTCTGATCTGTTTGAGTTGAAGCCCAATTCCAAAAGTATAGGATTGCGGTTGGGTTCTGAATCCCGCTCTCAAATAAAGCACATCAATGGGCAAATATTCAATTCCTAACTTCATGCCAGGTCGAAGATTGATGTCTTTTTCAAGTTCGGCGGACATGTTGACCTTTTCTGAGAATTTATAATTGACACCAATGTTTAAAAGTGCAGGTAAATTTTCTTCAATATTATTGGAAAATGAGGCTCTGAACGGATTGAAGACACTAGCCGCAAACATCAAATCTTCGTTCACTTTGGCAGAAAACCCAACACTGGCCGATAAGGCACTGCCTCTGCCATAAAATTCACCCAGACTCAATAGATCGTAATGGACAGAAACACCGGCAGCCATATGTTCACTCAACTTCATACCATACGATCCACCAATTCTTGACCGATTATATTTGCCAAATCCCTGATGTGTAAAACTCAAACCCACCGCACTGTTCTTAATTGGCATTACACCTGCAAATCCTTGTCCGTTTAATTGTGAAACAAAAAAACGGTTATCAACGCCTACCGCAAAAGCACCGTTTTCAGCCCAGGGAATTAATCCCGGATTGTAGTGGGCGGCCCAGGGTGAGTAATATGCCACTTGAGACATGCCCATTCCGCCTGCCGCCGCACCAGGTTGAAAAGGAATATCGCCACTTTGTGATTGAGCAAAAAAAGGCGTGATGAAAAAGATGAGTAAGCTGAGTTTTTTCACTTCATAAATATAGTGAAATCGTGTTAAGCTTTTTCAACAATTGTGTGATCTAATCCATAATTTTTGAAAAATTGTCCTGAAGTGCAGCCTTCCAATTGGAAATGTGCTTTTCTGAACACCACTCAATCATAACAGGATGACCCGGCACCTCCTCCGAATAGATGAATTCTCCTGTTTGGGTGGAGAAAAAGGACAATCTGGTTTCGTTGTGTCCGTGGAGTTCCTCACAAATCACAATGAAATTCTGTTTTGGACTGAGTTGATGAATGTGGTCAACACCAAAATCAATGTTAACACCATTGTAGCCAATCATTTTTTGTTGGATGGTGCCTGCATCAACAGATCCTGTCAATTCATAGGTGTGAGAAATGACATATGGCGCACTCGCTGAAAAAACGACTCCTAAACGCAATTGACCATTTTTATGAAGGAACTTATAATAAATATCCTCATAATCATCAATCGGGTATTCGGGTTCAATGTCATCTATTTCTAATGAGTCAAGAATGTAATCAAATTCTGGCTGTTCCCCAGGTTCGTATGGAGAAACAGCATAATCATTTTCATCTAATTGCAATGTGAGTGCTTTGATGTATGCTTTCCTTTTAATCTCTTGCCAGTTTTTGTCATTGGCTTTTTGATCGAATAGTTTATCCGTTAGAATATTTGATGTATGCGATCCAATGGGAGAAATACTGGTATTTGCGCCATAATCACCATGTGCACCACCGTGATAAGCATCATAATGGGAGGATTTTTGAACGAAACCAGGCGTAATCCAGTCAATCACTTCCTGACCGTTTTCGTACAGAGAACACTCAATATATTGTTCTTTCTTGGGACCCTCAAATTTGATTAAATCTGCTAATTTATTCTGGTATTCCTGGACTTTATTCTCGAATAATTTTGTGTACAACGCTTTGATACTCTTTGCCGAGATAATCTCCGTTTCACTGACATCATAGCAACTGTAATTACCATAATCCTCTTCCAAATCATCATTGTAGTTGATATGTGAGCTCGACTGCGCCTGGAAGTAGTGGAAGCCATCTAGCTGGGGAGAGGCCAGGAAATGGGCAGTGATTTCCGGATAAATATATTTATCAGACCTCTCATCAATCACAAAAAACTGTGTGGTATACTGTTCACCATCGTAAAAGCCAATTAGCAAGCCTTCTTTTTCTGCCTTCGGAGATATTTCAGCTTTAACTTTTGAAAAGTTGGCGGGTTCATCTTGTCCTATTCCAAAAAATGAAGTAAAAAATAAACTAACGCTTAATAACCAGTGTTTCATTCCCTATGATTTTTGAGTTCTGTCTGATAGATACAATATACAGACCAGTGCTCAGTTCAGAGGTGTTGATTTGATTATTTGAATCGGTCAATTGATTTTTCGATACAATCTTGCCATGTGAGTCAAAGATCAAGCAAGTATATATTCCTGTTTTGTCCATTCGAATATTGATCAAATCTGTTCCAGGATTAGGATAAATTAAAAACGACTTTGAGTCAATTTCTTCAACCGAAACCGCATTCGTTTTGTATCCAAAAGTGTATTCACCATCCATATATGAATTGGCAGTAATCGCTCCTTTCTTATCTGTATTCAAACCTTGAACCGCCAAGGTGTAATCAGGGTGAATGGTCCAAGGACTTTGTTTGTCGGGGCGATAAAGCAATACTATGCTGTCTTCAACAAATGTCTCGGTTCCGTAATCTATTAAAAGTGCTTCATCGTAATAGCCAGCGTTGGTTAACTGACCGTTGAAATCGAATCTCATGGTCGCGTTGATGTTTTGAGCATCAAGAGATCTAAATGACCAATAACGCTGAGGAGAAATGACCACATTGGCTGGCACGCCCTGGCTGTAGTTCGGATATACCCAATGATGCGTGGCACGCACAAATGCGGAGTCTGTAACAGCACTCATGGTTAATCTGGTGTTGGCGTATGGCATATCGAGCAAGCCGGTTGAGGTGATAACGTGATTTTCAGATGTGGTTGCATCATTAATGCGCTCGTCCATATTAACAAATACATGTACCGGATTGATGGGGATTTGGAAATTAAAGAGGTCGAATGCGCCAGACATTACAATTTCTTCATGGTGTAAATTCCAGTTGGCGTCCATAAAGCTTACTTGAAGAGGTACATTCTCGTGAAGGGAAGTGGAGGCCTTCAATTTTTGTGAAATCACAACGTCCACATCATACAGACCTGTGCCAGGTGTGCTCGCAAATGAACTTACCTGAAAATGTGAGAATCCCGGAGAAAAAATCCAATCTTCAAAAAAATCTGTGGCATTGATCCCGGGAACTGTATTTAAATGATCCATGAAGTCGGTGCTGGAAATGGTGCCGCCAGCATAGTTGTCGATGATTGATTGTAAGCCCTCAAAGAAAAGCGTATCGCCTAAATAACCTCTCATGGTATGAACCACATCCGACCCTTTGTTGTAGGAATGCTCTCCATATGTGTATGCGTGAGGAACAGCATTGAGGGCGTAGTAACCGTCGTCCAGTACATGTGCCAGATGGAGTACTTGATGATGGTTGTCTCGCATTTCCTGAAGGTAGCTTTGTCTGCCATAAACATGTTCCAGAAACAGTTTCTCGGAATAGCTGGCCATCCCTTCATTGATCCACATATCTTCTTCTGTTTGGCAAGTCACCAAATCTCCCCACCAATGATGAGATAGTTCATGAGCCATCAGAGTTTCATAGAGCAAAGAGCCATTGGCAGTTGCTGCAGGGAATGCAATGTTGGTTGCATGTTCCATTGCGCCTGAGTTGAACGGAACCAATACAAATCCCACCTTATTCCATACATGATCGCCATAAAATGTTTCAAAAGCAGTCATAGCACCCTGGATATTGGTGAACGACGATTTAAAATCGTTGGTGTCCGAAGGTTCTGCAATGAGCCAGATGGGAGTGGTGTCGTTGGTAATGCTTGAAGCATATTCCAGCTCTGCATGAGTGTAAGGTGCTACTGCAATAGATGCCAGGTAGCTTGGAATAGGATCGGGCATGTGCCAGATCGAAACGCTTGAATCGGTGCCAACTGTTTGTCTTGAGATCAGTTCTCCATTACAATAGGCGGTACGTTGACCATTGCTCAGGATTTCAAAGTTGTAAATGGCTCTTTCCTCAAAATTGTCGAAACAGGGATGCCAAACACGACCATAGTTGTGTGGATCTGCAGAAAATCCAACACCAAGGTTATAACTGTAGTTTCCCTGAAAATAAAACCCGCCCCATCCGGAAGCATCTTGTTGAGGAGCACCACTGTAATATACAGTTATACTATCTGTCTGACCAACGTTCAATGTTGTGGGTAAATCACAAATAATGAGGGTGTCGTTGTATGTGTAGTTGAGATTGCCGGAAAGATGGGTGATTGAATCAACTGTCATTTGAAGCAAATCCAGACTGATGCTGTGCATGGGCATTTTGGCTGAAAAGACAATTTGATTGCTTCCGGAAATGACATTACTTTGGGTAAAATCCAGATTGATGGAGTAACTAATGATGTCTGTTGTGTCACTTCTGAGGTTGTCAGCAGCACTTTTCAAAACACCATAATGAGATTGCAAACTTTTCTGTTTACCCTTAGCACAATGGTTTTGAGCAAAGGCTCCAAAATAACTAAACGACAGTAGCAAACAGAGGGTAGAAAACAGACTTTTCATGATGAAAATTTTGTATGAAAATACTAAAAAATAAGGTCTTTGATGCAATTTTTATCTTAGATGGGTATTTGACGAACACATCAGTTTTAATGACGACTGAATTAACAAGATTCACATTAATTGTTTAAATTTAGCAATTCATTAGTCGAATTAATCATTGTATTCCTATGAAGCCTTCAGTTGAGTTATTTAATTTGATCAAAAGCTTATCCAAGTCTGAAAAGCGCTTTTTTAAGCTGAGTTCTTCTCTTCAAAGTGGTGATAAGAACTACCTCAAGATATTTGATGTAATTGAAAAGCAAAAGGAATATGACGAAGAGGCGGTTAAAGATACGTTCAAGGGAAGTACATTTGTCAAGCATTTTCCTTCAGAAAAAAATCACCTTTATAAGCTAATTCTTAAGAGTCTCAGGAACTATCATTCAGATCATTCAATCAGTTCTATCTTAAGACAAGAAATCAAGAATATTGAAATTCTATACAAAAAAGCCCTTTATAAAGAGTGTACGAAATTTGTGAGCAGGGCTAAAAAAATGGCCATTTCTCATGAGAAGTTTTACTATCTCTTTGAGTTGATTACCTGGGAAAAAACCTTGATGGAAGAAGCTTTTGAATCAGGAAACTTTGGAAAGGATCTGGATGCCATTATCAAGGAAGAAGAGGAAGTCATTGCTAAATTGAGAAACCTGGCAGAGTACATGGTGTTGTATTCCAGAATCAATTATGTATTCCGCAGCGGTGGATTTGCGCGGAACGCCCAGGAGAAAGAAATTGTAGCGGAAATAGCCAATAATCATTTAATCAAAGGGAAGAATACTGCTCTGTCTACTCGGGCCGCCAGTATCTGCTATTATATTAAAGGGCTTTGTGCAAGTACGAACAGGGATTACAAGGACAGTTTCCAGTTCTTTTTGAGGGTCAAGGAAATTTTGGACAACAATCCATTGATCAAAGTTGATTTGGCGAAACGATACGTTAGAACACTGGAGCATTTATTGTATTGCTACATTGATGATAAGGATTTTGAATCAGCTAGAGAATTGCTGGATATCTTAAGATCACTGCCAAAGCAAAAGGGCTTTAACTCTGTAGATATTGAGGTTAAGATTTTTACCACGAGCTACATTGGTGAGACCTTGCTGCACATTACAACAGGGAACTTTGAAAATACTTTGCCGGTTGTAGATGAGATTATTGATGGTCTGAACCGCTTTTCGGGAAAGATCAATAAAGAACAGGAGGTTGTCTTTTCCTATAATATAGCCCTGCTCTATTTTGGTGCAGAGAAGTACAATAAAGCATTGTTTTGGGTCAATAAGGTTTTGAATGATAATGAACAGACTCTGCGACAAGACATTTATAGCTTCAGCAGATTATTCAACTTGGTGATTCATTATGAATTAGGAAACCACGATTTGTTGGAATACATCATCAAATCAACGTTTAGATACCTGAACAAAAAGGAGAAGGATTACAATGTTGAAAACGTGATTTTGAAGCACATTCGTAAATTAGCTCGTTTGACATCAGATGGAGATCGAATGGATCAGTTGGTTATAATGAAGTCTGATTTAGATGACATTTTTAAGGACAAAAATGAACGTGTGGTGTTGGATTATTTTGATTTTGAAGCATGGCTGGATGCTAAAATGAATGGTATTAGTTTTGCGAAAGCAGTGAGTAACAAAGCAAATTCTTAGAATTTAAGGCGTTTCACGTTTACCTTGATATGTCTGATCAATAGTTGAGATTTTCCGTGATTCCAAAAGAAGAATTTCCCAAGGTCTCCTGCTTCCAGATAAGGATCAACTTTTCGAGCATTCACACATTTATTCCAGCCAGAAGATTGATGGAAAACAGCCATTTTTTTACCGTGCCAGGCAGCATCTCCATTAGGAGCTTTTAGTTGCTGTTGATTCCTTTCTATTTCATAGACGCAACTGTAATCCACATCAGATTCACTCAAAGCTTCAAATTCAATCGTGATATAATGACCTTCTTCAATACTGAGGTCTTTCAAAGGTACCTTGAATTCCATGAAAAATTCTTTGTCAGGAGTGACATTTAAACAAGTGCCATGAACGGGATGATCGATCACATCTTGGGCAGGATTTGTGAGGTAGGGAGAATTGACTGGGTCGATATCAATAGACAGTATGGTATTGTCAAAAGGGGCTCCTTGCCTAGAGAATAAGCTGATTCTGGAATTTTCAAAAATATGATCCTCCACTAAAGCTGGAAACTGCAGTCTAATCATCTCGTACATTAGAACTGGATTACTGCGAGTAGACCAGGCATAGGATAAATAATCGTTTCTTGAATTAACTGCCAATTCATAAACTCGATCCCAGTCTTCTTCGGTATCAATGGTGTACATGGCATAGTCCACCTCAAGCCCTTTTTTGTCTTTGTAAAAATCCAGATACTTTTTGTCACTTACGTTGGCGATGGCTGTAACAGTTCCATGGTCTTTTTCCCATTCAATATTGAATAAAGAAATTTCCTCAATCACACCGAAATGTGTGGTATTGAAAAAATCTTTCTCAACAGCAGTACTCAAAGTGGTTCCTGCCAAAATCAGGAAGGGGACACTGAGTTTAAATGTATCTTTTTTTGGAACAGATATCACATCAGCAATGACCATTAATAGGAATGGCGCACAGAAAATCATGACTGAATTCTGAATGATTGGAGAGACTTGTCGGGAGTAAATAAATCCCACCAGAAAAGCTATAAAGAACCAAGCTAGTCCAATAATATGCGTTTTCTTAATCTCTGGATACCTTATTTTAAAATAAACACCAATGATCAGGAATAATAGCAGTGAGCCAATTAAAATCCATGATTCATTGAACAGGTGAAACAGATAGTTAAATAGCCAATATTTGTTGGGAGGTCCCAGCCAACCATGTAGTCCGCCCCTGTCTAGCTGGTAAGCTGTGATGCCATAATGCGGTAAGTACAATAAAATGATGCCTATTCCAGTAATGATGAGTGCTTTTCGTTTGGATTTATGTACCAATAGCACACCTGTGATTCCAACGATTCCTACAAAGAGGAAACAATAGTAATGAGTATACATGGCTGCCAAACAACTGAGTGCAAACCAAAGATAGGCTCCCACTTTCGTTTTCTTATCCAGAACAATTTTATTCCAGAAGTACACAGTTGACAGAGCAAACAATAGCCCAGGACTGTATGGGCGTGCAATTTCTGCGAATAACACGAAATACTGTAGTCCAGCTACCAATGCAGCGGAGGTCAAAGCCGTGTGCGTATTAAACCACCGTTGTGCAATTTTGAATGATAAGAAAATAGATAGAATGCCAGCAAGAACAAAAGGAAGTCGAACTATCCATTCACCATAACCAAAGGCTTGAGTCCAGTAGTAAAGAAATACTTGAACACCAGCCGGATGCATGTCGTTGATTTTCACCCCTTCTTTTAATACCAGAGCCAATGAATCGAAATCAGTTCTAATGAGTGCGCTTACTTCATCTCCCGAATATGAAAACCCATCGAGACCAATGAACCTCATGGCACCTCCAATTACCAATATGAGCAATAGAATTAGATTCTCTATGGATAAGCTGATGGGTTTCATGCTTGTCTTTGGGTCATCACCTCATACAGTAACATGCCAGCCGCAACTGATACATTCAAGCTTTGAATACTTCCGTTCATGGGAAGTTTAACCTTTTCGTCTGCCATTTTTAGCAATTGTGCAGAAATGCCATCTTCTTCTGAGCCCATGATGATACATGTAGGTTCTGTATAACTTTTGTTGTTGGAAAAATTGTCAGCCTTTTCAGTACAGGCCACAATTTGAAAGCCAGAATTTTTTAAAAACTCTACAGATTTGTCTAAATATTTTTCACGACAAACCGGGATTTTATTGAGGGCTCCTGCACTGGTTTTTACGGCATCTCCATTGATCATGGCGCCTCCTTTTAATAAGGTGATAATGGCATGAACCCCCATGCATTCAGCTGTTCTGGCAATAGCACCAAAGTTTCTCACATCTGTTACACGATCCAGCATTAAGATCAAAGGAGCTTCCCCAGTTTCATAGATTCCCGGAACGATCGTCTCCAAATCATGATACTCTATGGGAGATATAAACGCAATCACACCCTGATGATTCTTACGTGTGATATTGTTGAGTTTTTGAATAGGTACGTACTGAACAATTGACCTGTGTGGGTTGATTTTATCGGTTAATTCTCGAAAAAGAGGATTGTTTAAGCCTTTCTGGAGTAAAATTTTATTCAAGGTTTTTCCGGAGTCCAAAGCCTCAATCACTGCCCTGATTCCAAATATCATGTCTTTTTCTTTCATCGTGCTCTATATGGTCTTCCTGCCCGCCATGAATCAAGCGCCCTGTACCAGTGGCTCTTGTATCCAGGAGAACGTTCCAGTTCATAAACATTGTCGGAGAAGGGATGGTCTACTTTTCTGAAGCTGAACGATAGAGTTGCACCAGTCGCTTCCTGTCCATAGTACCAGTACTCACGTTTAAATTGTTTCATAATCCTCTCCGGCGGTCCGAATATAATGAGAATTAGTCCGCGATCAGTTGCCCAACCTTCATTGAAGGTGCTAAAATATCGGTTGGCTTCTTCAACTCTTTTGTAATAAGCACGGATGGCTTCTCTCGCAAAAGTCTTTGAACCACTCCATTTAAGCCAATAACTCTCGGCTACATCTTTTGGAATATCTGCCGTATCTATTTGGGCGTATTCATCCTTGGAAGTCAAATAACGCAGGGGCTTGCAAAAGAGATCAGTTGATTTAACCTCAGGAAAACTATTGGAGAATTTGAGTAATGTGAAGGAATGTTCTGATTTAGGGTCTGTGTACACTCGGTACACGCCGTCTTTAGTCAATTTAAGTTCGCCCTTTCCGGAAAAAGGAAGGCTTGTGACATTTTCAGACTGAGGTTCATATTCGGTAGCCGTCCCAGAGGAAAATGGTGGGAGAGGGAGTTCGGACCCGAAATCGAAATGCTTTAGATATAGAGAGTCACTTTGTATCAATTGGCTCTCAATGCTTAATGCTTCTTCTGAGGTGATGATATTGCCCGGGATCACCTTACCAAGTTCATTTTTCATGAGAAACGACTGTCGATTTTGGAAGCGGTTACGATCAAATTCTTCATACACAATGGTTTGTGATGGTCTATTTAGGTCTTGCAGGTATATGATGATGTCGTAGGTTTGATTGAATGCCGATCTAAAGGACATTTTTCCCTGAATAAGGTGTTGGTTGGTCTCCTTTTTTTTATCATTAAAAACCTGACTATTGCTGTCCAAAATCGCATTTGAAGCAGGGTCGATAATTTGGTAACCTACCCGGAATTTGGCCGCGAATAATTCATTGGAGTATCTTGTATAAAGAAGTTCTCCGGTTCTTAGAGAAAAATAAATAATACTGCTATCACTGCTCGAATGGTATAGTTTAAAATCTGCATTGATGGTCTGAGATTTCGAGTCATACAAATTCGAGAACTGAGGTTGAGGTGTGGCTCTTCGACCAGTGTTGCAAGCGATCAAAGAGATTAAGAAAAGGAGTCCGACCAGATATTTATTCAGTCCCCTCATTCAGTTCATTTTCGGCATTCTCAAGAAAGGAATCTGGGATATTCTTACTCGCTTTTGCCCCCAGTTTTTTCAGTTTTTGAGTGCTGTTGATCAAGTTCCCGCTGCCAGTTTGAAGTTTGTTAATCGCACCTTCATAGGAACTTTTGGCCTGATCCAGTCTGTTTTTAATGGCTTCCATGTCTGTGAGGAAACCAACAAATTTATCGTAAAGTTTACCAGCCTGTCTCGCAATTTCGATGGCATTTTTAGTCTGGCGCTCCTGTTTCCACGCGGATGAAACCGCCCTGAGTGTTGCCAATAAAGTAGACGGACTCACAATTACAACATTTCTTTCCCAGGCATATCCATAAATGTCCTGGTCTTGCTGAACTGTTAGTGAAAAACTGGATTCAATAGGAATGAATAGCAGTACAAACTCAGGGCTGTTTAAACCCGTTGAGGTATGGTAGTTTTTATCGCTCAGCAACTTAATGTGTGCTTTTACAGAATCGATATGTGCTTTTAAAGCACGATTTTTCAAGTCTTCATCTTCAGTAGATACGTATTGCTCATAAGCGAGCAAAGACACTTTACTATCAACAATTAAGTGTTTGTTGTCTGTGAGCTTGATGACCACATCTGGGCGAACCATGCTCCCTTCAATATTCGTGTCAGTATGTTGAGTGAAGTACTCAGCTCCTTCCCTCAAACCAGATTGTTCTAAAACACGCTCCAGAATAAACTCGCCCCAATTCCCCTGTGCTTTGTTGTCGCCCTTTAGGGCCTTGGTGAGGTTCTGGGCATCTTCCAGCATTTGATTATTCAACTGAGTCAGCTGTTTGATATGTTCACTTAAAGAGTTACGTTCCTTAGCTGATTCAAGTTGGGTCTTGTGAACAGTGTCTTCAAATGCCCTGATTTTTTCTGAAAAGGGTTTCAATACTGTGTCAAGCTGTTCTTTGTTTTGAGCCTTGAACGATTGGCTTTTTTCCTCGAGAATTTTATTGGCCACGTTTTCAAAGTGAAGACTTAGTTGCTTTTGCAAACGTTCTACATTGGCTTCTTGCTGACCAATACTGGCTTCCAGGTGCTCAATAGTGGTTTTGTAGCCGGCATTTTCCTTGTACAGGGCCTCCAATTTCAAAGCATCAGATTCAATGCGCTCTTTGCTTGCGTGAAATTGTTGTTGGATATGATTTAATTCGCCAGAGATGGTAGCTTTTTCAGTTAGCAAAACCTGAATTTCATCAGAACGGTCATTGCTCCCCTGAGACTTTAAAC
>JAUILH010000116.1 GCA_030433115.1 Bacteroidia bacterium
GGGAAACGCGTCTGGAAGAATCATTTTACAATTTGGATTGATGGTTTGGATAAAGGTCCACAATGCCACTACAGACCCCACCGCGTCACCGTCTGGCGACTTGTGCGCAATCACGCTGATATTGCGAGCTGTTTTAAGCTTGTCTATACATTGCACTATCTTCTCCTGGGTAAACACCATCTTTTATATCATTAAAAAACCCCGTTCTGAATAGTCGGAACGGGGTTTAGTTAGTCTGTTTGAGGTTTAGTTAAAACCACTGCCTTTGTTCTCATCTTCCACTTCAGTTCCGTCGGCAAAACCTCTTTTAGAACCTCTTTGATGTTGAACCAAAACACCTACGCATACCACATCAGATGCTTTCAATTTTCTTTTGCTACTGCCTTCGGAAGCACCATCTGGAACTCTGATTCGGATAAATACTTTTTTGGTGCCGTGTGCCTGGAACTCAATAGATTGAGCCATTTCATCTTCACGGTTGTTGTACTTACTCTGTCTCTCTTTCATGTAGCCTACACGCTTCTTGGCCGGATCGTATTTTCTAACAGTTTTTTCTGTGAAAATCTCAAATTCCAACTTGCCCTCCATTTCTGGTTTGTTAGAGCAAAAGCTGAATCTGTAATCAACACCATCATACAAGATCACACTAATTTCGTGTACATCTCCTTTCGCAAAGGTGCCGCTTTTAGATTGAGGTGAAATCTGCCAGCTCTTGTCCTTACTGCGGTCGCAATACGTATGTTCTTCACGACAATTTTGAGCTAAAACCGATCCCATGCTCAACATGGCTATCATAAATAAAGTAAATCTCTGTGTTGCTTTCATAGTATTCTTTGTTTATTGACCATCAACGATTTTGGCCCTCATTTCCTCAATTTTTTCAACAATCGTACCAAAACTTTCAGCGTCAAGTACAACTTTCTCTCCACCATCAAGGATTACCTTACCATTGCTTTGATCTGCCTCAACTTCTTCCTCTTGAAGATGTTCGTAATAAATTTCCAATAATCCGCCTAAGTCATCCAACCAGGGATTCAATTCTTCGTTCTTTTCAGCAGAATTTTGAGCATGCTCCATGATACTCTCAATAATCACCTTTTGAGCCCCAATTTCATCAATAATGGCATTGTTTTCTTCATACCCATCAATCAGGTTGGTTACAATGTGCATACTCTCAACCCATCCCCCGATCAACATAAAAGATAAAACATCTTCTTTCTTTTCCTCTTCAAGGTAGGTATAAGCGTTATAATAAATTTCTGAAGAGTAAGCATACAAAGAATCTCCATTCTCTGTATTTTCACTTAACTTATTCATCAATTCCTCAGAAAACACTTTAGAAATTGACATGTCGTCTGCCAATCCTTTGATTGCACCGAAATACTGAGCACTTTCCGAATTAAAATCGTAATTCATCATG
Source organism: Bacteroidia bacterium (assembly GCA_030433115.1). Lineage (GTDB taxonomy): Bacteria > Bacteroidota > Bacteroidia > Flavobacteriales_D > JAUILH01 > JAUILH01. Next base: position 1,421 of record JAUILH010000116.1, read on the forward strand.
TATGCCAGATCAGAAATATACACACCAAAATTCATGGCTTTCTGAGAGGTGGTTGTATAGTTCTCTTTGTTCTCAATAGAATTAACCAATTCCATATCGGCATCTCCACCTATTTTCTTGATTACTTCAAAAAACAAGTTCGGCGTTGGCAACCTATAATCTACCTTTTCAGTATCCGTTAATTCAACCTCAGGCTCTTCAATATCGTCCTTGCTAATCGTCTTTTGAGGCTTTCCTGACTCTCCAGAATCTTCTCCCTCTTTTTCATCTTCGCCGCATGAAGACAAGAACATGGTAGCTCCCATCACACAAACACCGGCTAGTAAAAATTTCTTCTTCATATCTTAATTATATGTTGCGCTTGATAAGAACAAAAATAGAAATATTTTGATTCGCTCCACGCACTTAACCATGGTCTCCTACGAAAAAACAAAGATAATGTTCCCAAAATATCAAATAGTTATACTTTTGCAGCGAAAATTATAATTATGGCGACTAACAGAACTTTTACAATGCTTAAGCCTGATGCCGTTGAGAACGGACATATGGGAAAAATAATAGATATGATTATTAATGCTGGTTTTGAGGTGAAGGCGATGAAATATACGCGTTTGACTGAGGAACAAGCCAAAGAATTTTATGCGGTTCATGCTGAAAGACCTTTTTACGGTGAATTGGTAGAATATATGACCTCTGGTCCTATTGTGGCAGCAATTCTTGAAAAAGACAATGCAGTGGCTGATTTTAGAGCATTGATTGGTGCCACAGATCCAGCTGAGGCAGCTGATGGAACCATCAGAAAGCTGTATGCAGAATCTAAAGGCAGAAATGCCGTTCATGGTTCAGACAGTGATGAGAACGCAGAGATTGAAGGCAAATTTCACTTTGGTGAGAACGAGATTTTCTAGTCTTTATTTTTAAAGAATTTTGAAAGGGATCAGATTATGATCCCTTTTTTTACTTTGAGATAGTTCAAAATTTGATGTCCTTGACGACTTCAGATTGCAGGGATTTGTTCAACTGTTCAATCAGTTTCTCCTTGGCATAGGTCAATTCGTCTCTGATGATGGCGGATTCTATTTTAACTTTTAGAACCCCTTCTTTATCCAGATAAATACTCTTGGTTTTCGAAGAGATCAGTTGACCAACAATGTGCCTCCATGCGTGCTCAACTCGCTTCTTTGTCATTCCCCTTTCTAAACGAAATTCTTTAAACAAGCGATCAATGATCTCTTTAAGGGGCTCTGTGTTTTGACTACGCTTCATTTAAATCTCCTCCCTTTACTTCAAAAGCGGTGTATTCTTTTTCTAATTCGTCCAGAATGGCAGGAACACGATCAAGAGAGGTATCTGTGATAAAAACCTGTCCTGCCTGCGTCTCATCCGTTACCATACTTAAGAGTGCCATCACCCTATTTCTGTCCAACTTATCAAAAATATCGTCCAACAGCATAATTGGTTTGAGTTTGAGTTGATCTTTGATATATAAGTAATAGGCCAGCTTTAAGGCGATCAAATATGATTTTTGTTGTCCCTGAGATCCAAACTTTTTGAGTGGATAACCTTCAATCTGAAATAACAGATCGTCTTTGTGAATACCAACGGTGGTGTATTGAACAGATCGATCTTTATCCAAGGCAGACTTTAAGGCCATCTCATAATTACCATTGTCCACTGCCGAGATATATTCCAGACTCACACTTTCTTTACCCTCACTGATGATTTTATGCAGGTCATTGAATCTTGGAATTAAGTTTTTTCTCACGAATTCGCCCCGGGATTTAGCAATTGCAGAGCCATAATGAATGAGTTGTCCATCATAAATATCAATCACCTCCAGGTTAATCTCCTTACCGTATGGCGTATTCTTTAACAAGGCATTTCTTTGATCAAGCACCTTATTGTATGCTACAAGATGATTCAAATAGCCTGGATCAACTTGAGAAATAATGGTGTCGAGAAATTTCCTTCTCAAATCACTCCCGCCCAAAACCAGATTACTGTCATATGGCGTGATCATGATAACCGGATAGCGCCCAATGTGATCGGATAACTTAGTATAATCCACCTTGTTCCGTTTAAAAACTTTCTTTCGCCCCTTTTTTACAGAGCACAAAACCTCATCCGATTCATTGTTTTGAGAAAACTCAGTTTGGATCATGAACATGTCCTCATCGAAACGGATATTGTGACTGTCGATGGCATTGAAATAGCTTTTGCAGAAGGCGCTCAGATAAATAGCATCCAAAATATTGGTTTTTCCTTCTCCATTGTTGCCTAACAAACAATTGATGCGCGGATTAAAGTCACAAGACAGTTGCTTGTAGTTCTTAAAATTGACCAGAGAGAGCTTGCTAACAATCATTAATTCAAAAGTAGTTAAAGACTGGCGATTAGTTCATGCGAGAGTTATAAAAAAAATATCTATTTTTGCAGCTTGTAAAATTGCATGAATGGCAGACGAAAGAGAAAAAGTTCTTGAGGACGACGATTTGTTAACCAGATTGGAAATTTGGTTTAAGAATAATAAAAAAATGGTTTTCATTGTAGGTGGAGGCTTGGTAGCAATAGTTGGTGGTTTACTGGCTTATAAGTATTTGTACGTAGAAAAGCGTGAGAACAAAGCAGCTACTATTATGTATGGTGGTGACAAACAGCAACAATCTGCTTTCTACCATTTTGAGAGAGATTCTTTCAGACTCGCTGCCGAAGGAGACCAAATTACTGGTGTGAAAGGTCTGGATGTGATTTTGAAAGATTATGACAACACTCAGGTTGGCTTAATGGCTTCATACATGTGGGGAATTAGTCATTTACATATGGGAGCGGATAATGCTGAAAATTATGCAGAAGCTGCTAAATGGTTGAACTATGCTGCTGAAGAGATTGACGAAGAAGAGGTTTTGATTGGTACGCATGCCATTGGTGCTCAAGGAGACGCACTTGCGGAGCAAGGAGATTTGGAAGGAGCTGTTAAGAAATATGAAGCCGCTTCCAAAAGAAATCCTAATGTGCTATTAACCCCCTACTACATGATGAAGGCTGCCATAGTGCATGAAGAGTTAGGAAATTGGTCTGAAGCTTTAAAGTTATATAAAGACATTCAATCTACTTACCCTGATTCTGATCAGGCTAAAGGAATTGCCAAGTATATTGGTAGAGCTCAACAAAAAGTCTAGGAATGGCAACTGCCAACCAAAATTTATCAGATTTTGAATTTTCTGGTGATGCCTCCGGTTTCAAAGTGGCATTAGTCGTTTCCGAATGGAATTATCACATTACCGGAAACCTGCTTAAAGGCGCTAAGAAAGCCCTATTAGACGCTGGTGTTGAGGAGGATCACATTTATATCAAACATGTTCCTGGCACTTATGAGTTAGCCCTTGGTGCGCAGTGGATGTTGGAAGACAGTTTCATTGATGGTGCAGTTTGTATTGGATCGGTTATTCAGGGAGAAACGCGCCATTTTGATTTTGTTTGTGAAGCGGCCGCTCAGGGCATCATGCAAGTGAATCTAAAAACCAAAAAACCTGCTATCTTTTGCGTACTTACTGACAATACCGAGCAACAGGCTATTGAAAGAAGCGGTGGCAAACACGGTAACAAAGGTCATGAATGTGCAGTGGCTTGCCTGAAGATGATTGAGTTGGGAAAAAAAGGGTAACACCTTTTCAATTCTATTCACGAATCACATTATTTATTTAGTAGTTTAGTGTCTGACTCATCCGGGAATTCTGTGAATAAAAGAAAAAAGGTACTATTATACAACCCAAAAGCGGTTTTCTTTGATATGCCTCTGGCTTTATTGGCAATAGGGTCGGCTCTTGATCCTGAGAGATATGATGTGATCATAGTTGATGGCCGCCTCACGGATGACCCAATTGCAGAATTTAAAAAACATCTGGATGAAGCAGTTTGTTTTGGAGTTTCTGTAATCACCGGAGCTCCCATTTCAGACGCCCTGGAAGTGTCAGAACAAATCAAGAAAGCAAAACCGGATCTACCTGTAATATGGGGTGGTTGGCACACCTCTCTATTCCCTTTGCAAGTACTTAAAGACAAATTATTTGTTGACATCACTGTTCAGGGACAAGGAGAAGTCACTTTTAAGGAATTGGTTGAGCATATTAACCAAGATATTCCTCTTGATATGGTAAATGGCATTGCCTTCAGGAAAGATGGCGTTCCCTACAAGAATCCTCCCAGACCTATGACGGATATGAACGAATTTGGTCGTGTCAATTACGATTTAATTGATGTGGAAGCTTATTTCAGCAAGAAGAAGAAACGCCAATTTGATTACATCTCTTCTGTTGGCTGCTTCTTCAGATGTTCATTTTGTGCTGACCCTTTCGTTTTTCAGAGAAAATTTTCGGCCATATCTGCTGAAAAAATGGGAGAAGAGTTGGCCTACTATCATAGCAAATACAAGTTCACAGATTTAAATTTCCAGGATGAAACCTTTTTCACCTACGAAAAGCGCATCAAGGGCTTGGCTCTGGAATTGATAAAACGGGATTTGAAAATTTCCTGGGCTGCCACAATGAGAGCGGACCAAGGGCATAGACTATCAGAGGAAGTATGGCTATTGTGCAAAAAATCTGGATTAAGAAGACTACTGATTGGTGTTGAATCTGGTTCTCAGGAAATGATGGATTGGATGAATAAAGACGTTAAACTGACTCAGGTCTTTCACTGTGCAGATAAATGCAAAGCGCTGGACATTTCGGTTATTTTCCCTTTCATTGTTGGTTTTCCTGGAGAATCGGATAAAAGTGTTTCGGACACTGTCAGGGTAGTCAAGAAACTCAGGTCTCAGAGTAAAAAATTTGAAACCCCAATCTTCTATTTCAAGCCTTATCCCGGCTCCGCCATTACTCAAGAAGTGGTTGACAACGGATATCAACTGCCTGAAACCACAGATGATTGGTCTCGGTTCGACTACATTGGATCCTCCGGCCCATGGGTAAGCGATGAAAAAGAAGCCTTCTTTGAAAACCTAAAGTTCTACCTAAAAATGGCCTACAACGACAAAAATCGGATAACAGGATTGCCTATGCGTGCATTAGGCAAGTGGCGAATAAAAAATGATCGTTTCAAATTTAATTTTGAGAAGAAAATCTACGATAGGTTCAAGAGACAAAGCTTGTCATAAGTATACTAGAGTTCCTATATTATTTGCGTTAAGAAATTCACAAGCTTTGAAGGGACTCTTTCATGAGCGAACTAAATAACTACTTTTAACTCAAAATTGATCTATGAAAACAACTTTACTCTCTACTGTCATGATTTTCAGTGCTTTTGGAAGTATAGCTCAATGCAATCCAAGCATTTCAGCAAGTACCACTCCCATCACCACTAATATGAACACTTTAGGATCGGGCGATTCCTGGGTTTGTGAAAACCTTCTCGCAACTGATAATGGCTCGGCATCTACGATCTACCTTGAGGAAAATGCCAGCTTAAATTGTTTTGGGTGTACAGCCACCATCTATGCAAAAAACGGAACCACCGTGAATATCTACTCAAACGGAACTCCAACGGTGTATCATGTGGCAAGTGCATCAGTTAATGATGTTTCGGGCATGGCAACAACCACTTCCTGTCCTTCAGTTACATACGATTATAGTAGCGCACCTGCCGGAGGTTGTGTGGCTGGAGTTGGTATCAACGATTATGAAGCGAACCTCTTTCAGTTGTATCCTAATCCCTCTAACGGAGCGATCACCATTCAAATGTCTCGAGAGATCAATCAGGGTGTTCAAATTTCAATTTTATCTATTGATGGCACTTTGATTCGCACAATATCTGGTCAAAACACACGCATTGATGTAGACCTCAACAATCTTTCAGCAGGATACTATATCGTGAAGTTGGAGAGTGAGGATGGCACACTTGTCAGCAGAGAAACGCTTGTCATTCAATAAAAAAGCAAATGAGTGAACATCATTTTCTGACAACCATATTTAAACCTGAGAATTTCAAAAAAGAAGAGCTTGAGCTAATTCTGAAGCAGTTTGACGCCGTAACTTTCAAGAAGAACGACTTTTTAATAGAGTCTGATAAAATCGCTCCCTATTATTATTTTTTGGAGAGTGGTTTTTTAAGGTCTTACATTATTGACTTTGAAGGCAACGACATCACCACGCATTTTTATGGTCCGGAAGACATTGTAATTGATTGGCATTCATATTTCCTGAAAAAACCATGTAAAGAGTCGTTTCGTGCTCTAAGCGATGGCCAATGTTGGAAGATTAGTTTCGAAAAATTCATGAATCTATTTTCCATTGAATCTTTCAGAGAAGTGGGTAGAACCCGTTTGGTCAAAAACTACTTTGAACTCAAGAACCATTCAATTTCAATCATTGCAGATGATGCCAAAGACAGGTATCTCACCCTCCTGAAAGACAAACCTGCCATTGTCCAGAATGCACCACTCAAACATATCGCCACCTATTTAGGAATTACAGATACCTCTCTGAGTAGAATCAGGAAAGAGATTGCAAAGGGATAAGTATGTTTTCTGATCAGCTTCCACATATCGTGTCATGGGCTTTCCTTTTGGCTTTTTTGTTCCCAGTAAGTATGGTAGCTAAATTGGCTCAACGTGCAAACATTGTTCATGGATTTAAATGGGTGTTTGGGTTTTATGTCATTTATCTTACTGCTGTGTCACTGGCTAGCATGAATGGTTTCTTTAACGACAGTATGTTGCCACCTAAAATTGTTTTGACCACCACCCTGCCTCTGGGCATTTTTCTGATCTTTATTTATAATACTGCTATCTGTAAAAAGGCAACGGACCAACTTTCATTGAATGCATTGATTGGCATTCACATTTTTCGACTCATTGGATCTACATTCCTGATTCTGTTTTTTTATGACTTATTGCCAGCACCTTTTGCTGTTTTCGCGGGCATTGGAGATTTATTAACCGCCATTACAAGTCTCTTTGTAGTCCGAGCTATCAAGAATGACTACTGCCATGCTAGAAAGCTGGCTTACATTTGGAATACTTTGGGTTTATTAGATATCCTGATTACCTCCGCACTGGCCATCATTTTCACCAAGATTAGCATGGATACCGGTGATATGGGAGTAGAATTTCTGGCACAATTTCCGTTTTGCTTCATTCCGGCATTTGCCCCTCCTACTATCATCTTTCTGCATTTACTAGTCTACAGAAAGCTCTCACAAGAAAAAAAGTAGATCAGCAGACTTTCTTGTCATAGGGCAAGTTTTTTCAGATTTCCCCACTCTACTTTTGACCCAGTGTTAATCAAAAAAGTAGAAAAATGAAACAAGACAATGAATTTATGTTGTTATTCCGATTTAGTCCAAATCTGGATCAACAGCCAACCGAAGAAGAATTACTGAACATGCAAAACCAATGGGGTGAATTTATAGGACACCTCATGATCTCTGAAAAACTCATCACCACCCATCGTTTAGGGTTTGAAGGAGTACACGTGCATTCAGACCTCTCAACTGACAATCAAATAGTCATGAATAAGGCCATGACCTTAAGTGGCAACATGGTCATTAAATCTCAATCAATTGAAGAAGCTACTGAGATTGCCAAAGCTTGTCCTATATTAAATATGGGAGGGTCAGTGGAAATACGAAATATAATACCCATGAATTAATTCAAACTCCATGAAAGCAATTAAATCCATTTTATTATTAAGTCTGTTCACGTATTCAATATCTGCGACAGCTCAAAAAGAAAGTAATATGACATCCTTAAATATTCAAAAGACAATTACGATTAAAGCCGATTTGCCCCATGTATTTGACCATATCAAGTATCTGGAAAAGTTTCCAGAATGGTCGCCCTTTCTGGAAGAAGATCCTACACAGACTTACAAGGTTACTGGAACAGACGGTCAAATTGGAGCCCAATACCACTGGGAAGGCAATAAAGGAAAGGACTTAGGTTATCAGGAAATCAAATCAATTGATCCCGGGAAATCCATACAAATGCAATGTGATATTCAGAGACCTTTCAAAGCCAAGCCCACATTTTCCTATACTTTTAAACAACAAGGAGATAAGATTTTAGTGACACAAGATTTTCACCTTTCCGTTAAAAGAATTGACTTATTTTTCATGAAGTTGTTCGGTGGAGTGAAAGATATTAACCGCATGAATGAGCGAGGGTTAGAGTTGCTCAAAATTGCTTGTGAAAAATAGTTCATTCAATATGCATGAAAAACGCCCGCTTCTTTTGAAGACGGGCGTTTCCATTTTTTAGTTCAATTTCAATCTATCGCCTTCGGCCACCAGACCTGCCTCCAGAACGCTTCTTACGTCCCTTGTAGCTGCCACCTCCACCTTTTCTAGGTTCGGTTTCTTCAACCACAAAATCTTTGCCTTCATAATCTTTACCTGTCATTCCGGCAACAATCCCTTTTGATGCGGATTTACTCACTTCAAAGAAAGAATAACCACCGTGTACTTCAATGCGACCTATGTCTTTACTGTTAATGCCTGATGTGGTACAAACCAGTCTAACCAATGCGCCTTTATTCAGGTTTTGCTTTTCTCCCAAATTGATAAAGAAACGTTGTGAGTCTCCGGACAAGTTTCTGTTCTTTTTATCTCCCCTGGCGTTACTACCTCCTGAATCTTTATCGTTTTTAGATGCATTTAAGTCTCCGGACTTCTTATAGTATTCAATGAATTTATTGAATTCTGCAGAGATGAACTTCATCACGACTTCTTCCGCAGAGTAGTTCTGGAACTTCTCATAAATCATGTCCCAATATTTATCTAACTCATTTTCGTTTACTTCTGTCGCGACTACTCTATCTACCAAAGCCATCATTTGTTGTTCACGAATGTCATCAGAACCCGGAATTTTCTTGTATTCGATTTTAGACCCAATGATCTTTTCAATCTGACGAATTTTATAAGACTCCTTAGTGTTGATCAAGCTCAAAGACATACCCGATTTACCCGCACGTGCGGTTCTCCCACTTCTGTGCGTATAATTCTCTACATCATCTGGTAAATTATAGTGAATCACATGAGTCACGCTATCCACATCAATCCCTCTTGCAGCCACATCTGTTGCCACTAAAACCTGCACCGTTCTTTCTCTGAATTTTTTCATGGCAGCATCTCGCTGAGCTTGAGACAAATCACCATGCAAAGCGGTCACATTATACCCCTCTTTCTCTAGTTTTTCGGAAATCATGCCCGTCTCACGTTTTGTTCTGCAGAAAATCAAGCCGAAAATGTCAGGATAAAAATCCAGCAGCCGTTTTATGGCCAAATACCTGTCACGTTCCTTTACCATGTAGTACACGTGCTCAATGTTTTTAGCAGTCGTGTTTTTGGTCCCTACAGTCACCTCAAAAGGATCGTCCATGTATTCTTTGGTAATTCTCCTCACCTCTTTGGGCATGGTGGCAGAGAATAGCCAGGTGGACTTAGTTTGTGGTGTTTGAGACAAAATGAAGTCAATGTCTTCTTTAAAGCCCATGTTAAGCATCTCATCCGCTTCATCGAGCACTGCAATTTTCACTGTTTCCAGTTTGATCGCTTTTCTTTTGATCAAATCAACCAATCTACCGGGAGTGGCGACAATTACCTGTGCGCCTCTTTTAATAGACCGGATCTGATTGTCGATACTAGCACCTCCGTATACAGCTACCACATTGGGTCGTGGTAAGTATTTGGAAAATGCTTTAATGTCTCTTGTAATTTGATTGCACAATTCTCGCGTTGGACAAATCACCAATCCCTGGGTGTCCTTAGATTCAAAATCAATCTTTTGAATGAGTGGCAAGCCAAAAGCTGCCGTTTTCCCTGTACCCGTTTGGGCCAGTCCCATTAAGTCTGTATCCGATTCCAATAATTGTGGAATCGATTTCTCCTGAATTTCAGAAGGTATTTCAAAACCAAGATCGGAGACAGCTTTTAAAATGTCGGCGTTTAAGCCGAGTTTTTCAAATGTCATATAGTATTAATAATGGTCTGCTTTGGTGCAAACCGGGCGCAAAGATACGCTTTTAAAAGGATATTAACAGGTTATCAACAACTTGATGTAATATTAACAAGCTGCAAATAAATTATATCTGCAAGCGTCTAGATGTTTTTTAAAAATTCCATGGTATCCATGCCATCTGCATAATCCGCCAATCCCGGACACTGCGCTTCTCCAAAACCTATGTAATTGCTGCCTACCACGCATTGAACAGATTCTTTCATCTCTTCCAGGTACCGTTGAATTTGATCAGTGTCTTTGAAACGTTGATAATACAATACCCCAAGCGGAGAATGTAAATCTTCACTCTCTTTTAGAACAACAAATCCATTCTCCAGTATCTCATCTTGATTCATCAAATAAATCGTCTTATGATAATCGTAATTATTGGCGTATTTCACATGGTTGATGACCTCATGATGGTCATAAATACCTTTAAAAAACAAATCCAGATCATAATTTTCAGGAATCAGCAATTTAGATACGTTGCGACACCCCAGACCAAAATAATTAAAAATATCTTGCCCGAGCGCGTACAATTCCTCTGGAGACTCTTCTCCATTAAGCACTGCAACGGAAGTTCTATTTTTCCTGATAATCAAAGGAACATGGGAAAAATATTGCTCAAAATAACGTGCCGTGTTATCTGAACCTGTAGCTATCACCGCATCATAATTCTCTAATTTATGCTCAACAATTGTAATCAATTTGGCAAAATTGTTGTCAAGCGACTTCATCATTTTGTGAATACCCGGCCATAAAAACGCATCATCTTTTGACAATTTAAGCAACGCCTTATGCCCACTTAATAACACGCACAATACATCATGAAAACCAACCAGGGGGATGTTTCCTGCCATAACAATTCCTACTTGCTTTTCAGTCACGTCTTCCAAGGAGTACTTTTCGAGCCATTCATTCAGTTCGTCTTCCTGTAATATCTGAGAGAGAGACAATAGTGCCTGACGTACATTCTCTTCCGTAAACCACCCGTTATGATTTTTTACATATTTGATCATTTGGGAAAAGGATTGATACTCTTCTTCACTCAGCCCAATATCGTAGCCAGACCATTCCTTTTGCTCACCTAATTCCTTGAAGATTTTGCCCAATTGAACAAAGGCACTGATTCTTTGTTTGATTTTCATGTAACCGACAATAAGTATGTTCGTATATTTGCGTGACAAAATTGCAACATATTTCTAATATTTGAGCGATGGCTATAATGATTACAGATGAATGCATTAATTGTGGAGCTTGCGAACCCGAGTGCCCAAATAATGCGATATATGAAGGTGGTGTTGAATGGAGATTCGCAGATGGAACCACATTGGCCGGTATGGTAACTGGTGCTAACTCCGGCTTGGAAGTGGATGCTGATCATGAAAATGAACCGGTAGATATGGATGTATACTATATTGTGACTGATAAATGCACAGAATGCGTGGGCTTTCATGATGAGCCTCAATGTGCTGCTGTTTGCCCGGTAGACTGCTGTGTGGACGATCCTGATTACAGAGAAGAAGAAACGGCCCTTTTAGAAAAGAAGGAGCAGCTTCACCTGTAAACGATCTGGCCCCTTGTAACCTCTTGGCATTATATGAGTATAGAATGTTAAGTGATTTAATGAAAAAACTCCTTTCCATATCTCTTGGCTTTTTGATGAGCTTAAGTCTGGTAGCACAGGATATTCCTGATCCTATGAGCATTCATGAAAAAGATTTAAAGAAAAAACTTGATGATTTAAGAGCGGCCACAAATGATGGCGACAAGGAATTAGCAAACATGAAACTCATGGCTGCACTTGAAAAAGTTGTGGTTAAAAAAGAAGCTTTCGACTATCCTTTCGATTCACTTAAAACAATGGGCACCATTCAGTCTCCTGACGG
>JAUILH010000117.1 GCA_030433115.1 Bacteroidia bacterium
GTTCGATTTGAAAGGCATGTCGCCGGTAGTGTTGACCAATTTCTCGGCACTCAATGCTTTTTTTGAAGCGGATGATACCATCGACTTTTCATATGGCGCGTTTGAAGGTGAGAGTTGCACATTTATCAATACCTGTTTTGGAAACGGGAACCTCAGTTTCCTTAAATGCTCGTTCGCTGATATGGCTGTAGACTTCTCCAAAGCATTCTTCGGCAGAGGGCATACCAACTTTCAATACGCACACTTCTCTAAAGGCTACAAGAACTTTGAAGGTTTAATCAATATTGGCAACTTGTCTTTTGTAAACACGCAATTTGGATCGGGAAAAGTCAATTTTAAGAGTGTAATGTTCGGCAAAGGCTCTGTAGAATTTCACTTTTCCAAATTTGACAAAGGAGATGTGAGTTTTGACAAATGCATCTTCGAAGGAAAAAAGGTAGATTTTAGACGGGTTGAATTTGGAGAAGGTAAACTGGACTTTAGAAGGGCCGATTTTGGAGACGCCAACGTTCAGTTTGATGAGAGTGAATTTGGCAAAGGAAGAAAAAGCTTTAAAAGTGCTTCATTTGGAACTGGTCATGTGTCGTTTGAACTGACCAATTTTGGAGAAGAAACGGTGAACTTTGAAAGTGCCAGTTTTGGACAGGGAAACCTCTCTTTCTTTCAAAGTAACATGGGAGGGCTATCCTTTAAGTCTTGTCACTTGAATAATTACCTTGATTTAAGGGTCAATCGTTGCAATACTCTGGACTTATCCAACACCATTGTGCGAGATGTTATCGATCTTAAAACGGGATTCTCTGAGGTTAATATTACCGAGATGAAAATCAATGGACTGAGAAATTTGGGTAAGATCATTCTGGATTATGACGAGAACAACGTTGAAGGTTTAATTGAAAATCAAAGTAATGCCAGCAATCAGCAAAAAGCAGAGCAATTCAGAATCTTAAAGGAAGATTTTGGCAGCAGTGGTCAGTATGAGGATGAAGACAAGGCATATGTGAAGTTCAAGAGATATGAACTAAAAAGCCTCCATGAGGAGCGATTGAAGGGCAATTTATTTCAGAAAGTCACGGCTTATCCGGCGAAATGGTTTCAACAGCTCGTTTTTGACAAGATGGGCGTTTACGCCACCGATCCTATTCGCGTTTTATTGAGTATGCTGGTCATTTATGTGATTTTTAGCTTCCTTTTTTACGCCATGATTCACACTGGCCACGGAGATTTAAAACCAGGCTTTGATCCTCCAGAAAACATGAGTGAATTGGCCACGTCATTTTATCATAGTGCCATCACATTTCTTACCATAGGTTATGGAGATTATGCTCCCTGGGGCGTCATTAGGGTTATTTCCAGCATTGAAGGGTTTGTTGGTTTGTTCATGATGTCGTATTTTACAGTGGCATTTGTAAGGAAAATTTTGAGATAACATGATGAAAAAGCTAATGACATATAGTCTACTTATGCACTTAGTGCTGGTAGCATTCGTATCCAGGACTCAGACTAACGACATAGGACTCATTCAACATACGGATGATGTATCGGATGGCTACATTTTGGTCACTCCGGAGAGCAACGAACGTGTTTATCTTATTGACAACTGTGGCCAAAAGATTAACGAATGGATATTCTCTGAAAATCCTGGACTGACCTGTTACCTGTTGGAAAATGGAAACTTGTTGAGAGCTGGCAGAGATTCACTTGAAATTAGAGATTGGAACAACAATCTTGTTTGGTCTTACGCTTTGGATGCCAATGGAATTCGACAACATCATGATATTGAGCCATTGCCCAACGGGAACATTTTACTCATTGTAAGAGACCAATACACCACGTCACAAACAATTGATGCAGGTAAAGACCCTTCCACTGTTACGGCGCCTTATAGATTTGAAAAGCTGGTTGAGCTGGAACCTGTTGGAAGCCATTCAGCCAATGTAGTATGGGAATGGAAATTCTTTGATCATCTGGTCCAGGAGTTCGACAATACCAAAGATAATTATGGCGTGGTAGCCAATCATCCGGAATTGCTGGATATTAATTACCAGTCTGATCCGGATTATGTTCATTTTAATGGAATCGATTACAATGACCACTTAGACCACATATTACTCTCCGCAAGAAACACAAGCGAAATTTATATCATCGACCATAGTACCACTACTGCTGAAGCTGCTGGACATACGGGAGGAAACTCAGGAATGGGAGGTGATTTACTATGGCGTTGGGGCAATCCACAAGTCTACCAACAAGGAGGCACTGGCGATCAAATACTCTTCAGACAACATGATGCTAAATGGATCAATCAACATGCAGCTGACTCCGGAAAAATAAGTGTTTTCAACAATGGAGGGATCGCCAATTCTGGCAACAGTGCCATTCATTTACTTCAACCAGATTTCAATGGAAGTATATATACTAAAACTGGTGGAGAATTCAATCCATTGACTGATGAATGGCATTGGGACGGAATGGTGCTAGGTTCTCACGTGACCGAATCTAAGAAATGTGGTGTGATCCAAACAGAAAACGGAAACTTTTTGCTAACAGAGACCTCTAAAGGCTCGGCCATTGAAGTCTCCAAAAGCGGGCAAGTAACCTGGGTCTACAGAAATCCTTCGGGAACGAGCATCTGCAATCAAGGCAATTTTGTACCGGGGCTCTATGAAAATACGACCTTCCGCATTGAAAAATATCCCAGCAACTACCCAGGTCTATCCGGACAAACTCTGACGCCAATTGGCATCATTGAGGATGTAAATACCCTGTCTGATTCATGTGCTGCAGGTCTTTTGAGTGTGCAAACTATTAAGGAACCTACAGTTACCATAGTGAATCCAGTGCTTAACAACATGCTTCAATTAAGTTCTGACAAAGAGATAGATCAGCTTATGATTTTCAATCACCTGGGTGAGTTAATTTTGTCAAGAAACGGTCTTCCACAGACCATTAATCTGGCTTCAGGCGTATATTTTATTCACCTGACCATCGAGAATACCACTACGGTAAAAAAGGTACTGGTACTCTAATTTTGAGACAACATTCTCATTATCAAGAAATATCCTTAAATTGAATCTATGAATCGATTCTTGTGTGGTTTCTTTGTAGTTTTCTTGCTAAACCCTTTCCTCAATTACTCCCAAATAGACGACACTACGCTACAAAAGCTATCTGACACGGCCTCATTTGACCGTCGGTATCAAGTGATTATCAGGGATGCTTATGTGATTCACAAAACGGATCCAGCCAAATCATTGCAATATGCACTCACTTTAGAAAAGGATACCGCCAAGGTTGATGACCGCGTTATAATTGCATCCATGTATCGCCTAATGGCGCATTCCTATGGTGATTTAAATAACAGACCCGCTACGCTGCGTGCACATATCAGACGACAAGAAGTTCTCCGGAACCCGGAGACCATTATGGAGAAAAAGGCGTTGGCAGCCGCCTACTATGAAACTGGCGCTGTATTAACCAATCAGGAAGATGATGCCCTGGCCATTCCTTATTTTGAAAAATGCATTACCCTATCAGAATTAATTGATGATCCCATAACAGCTGGGCAAGCAGAAATAGAACTTGGAGTCATATATGCCGGTGGTTCAAGGAAAGAAGAAGGTGTGGCACTCATGCTAAAAGGGGCAAATGTTTTTCGAAACACGCCATATGAAGTTCTACTGGCCTATGCGCAGATAGAAGTCGCAAAAGTTCATCAGAAAATGGGGAATCTGGCACGCTCATGGACCTATGCCGATTCGGCACTCAACAACATTGGTGACCCTAACAAATTTCCCGATTACAGTGGGCTCGTTTATGCTGGTGCTGCTAATATTCTTCTGGAAGCGAAAAAATATCCTGAGGCAGTTGACACCTATGAACAGGCAAAAAAGGTGATGGAAACACACAACAAGTTCTTCTATTTGCCCCAAACCTATCGCGGATTATCAAAAGCATACAAGTCCTTAAATGCCGATTCATCGATTAAATACCTTGAAAAATATGTTGAATTGAATGATTCTGTACTGACGATTGAGAACAACAAGAAAATCGCAGAATTGCAAATCATTCACGACGAGCAGGAAAACAAAAGGGAAATTCGCTTGCTAAATGAACAGAATAAGATCAAGGAAAAAGAAAAAGAACTGATCGAGAAGGATAATGAGCAACAAAAAGCCCAGAATAAAAAACAAGCACAAATCATTTTAATTGGCGTCATCAGTTTAATCATAGTGGTTGGTTTATTGTTCTTTGTTTTCAGACTATTCAACGTCAGCAAGAGACAAAATGCACTCATTGCCAATCAAAAACGCGTGGTAGAGGAAAAAAACAAGGAAATCACAGACAGCATCAATTATGCACAAAGAATTCAAACGGCCATTATTCCGGATAAATCTCAAATCACCCATCTTTTTCCCGACTCATTTGTGTTGTATATGCCCAAAGACAAATTAAGCGGAGACTTTTATTGGTGCGGTACTGCAGTGAATAATGACGACCTTTATTTGAGAGTTTTCGCGGTTGGAGATTGCACGGGTCATGGTATTCCGGGGGCATTGGTCAGCATTCTTGGCTTAAATTATCTAAAATTGGGAAAATCAGACAAATCCGTGAACTCCCCGGCGCAGGCCCTAGACTTTATGAACAGAGGTATTTTCTCCATTTTTGAATCTGAGGAAGAAACCATTCGGGATGGCATGGACATTTCTATTGCCGCGATTGATGACATTTCCATGATGATGTATTATGCAGCTGCCAAAAATCCCATTTTCGTAGTTAGAAATGGTGAAATTCATGTTTTAAAAGGAGACAAACACCCAATTGGAAAAAGTGACTATGATCATCCGGAACCTTTTACAGATTATTCATTTCAATTGGAATCCGGAGATATGATCTATATGTGCTCTGATGGCTATCAAGACCAGTTTGGCGGCATAAATGGGAAAAAATTTAAAATCAAAAATTTGAAAAATATGATGATCGAGTTGTCCACGAAAGACTGTCCAGCTCAAAAAGAGACCTTTGAAAAAACTATTCTGAATTGGAAAGGCGATCTGGAACAATTGGATGACATTTGTATGTTTGGGGTGAGGGTGTAAGATCAAGTCGTTCAAATAAAGTCACAAGGGATTGACATAAGACACGTAACACAAAAAAGCCCGACTCCTTTCGGAATCGGGCTTTTTAAATATATATGATCTTGTGTATTATCTAATCAATTGAATGCTCTTAGTAACACTTGCAGTTCTAGACTTGAATCTGGCATAGTACATACCATCTTCCATACCACTCAAATCAATTGAATGAACGTATCTGTTAGACATGTCGAAAGTCTCAACAATTGCACCAACAGAGTTATAGATCTCAACTGTTAAATTATCCAATACATCTCTCATTTCAATGGTAAACATCCCTGAAGATGGGTTTGGATAAATTTTAGTCTTCAACTCTAAAGTAGATTCCTCAATATTGTTAGCACATGGAGCGTAGGTACCTTCAAAAGTATCTCCTGTCATAGAACCAGTTGGATCTAACCAGTTAGATAAATCACCTCCAGTTGGGTTGCTATTTCCATTCCAGTTGTAAGACATTTTCCCATATAAATCAGGGCTGCTAGTCGCTGTACAATAAGAGCTGCCACCAGTTAACTGACCAACGTGGTAACCATTTTGATCCCAGATAGGAGAACCTGAAGATCCACCTTCGGTAACACCGTGTCCATTGGCAGTTCCAGTCCACGTAACTCTCCAGTGCGAACCAGGTACGCCCCAGCCAGAGTTCAATAAAGTATTGGTGAACGTAGAAATCTTCTTCACATCTCCGGAAGGATGGTGAGTAGACACCCCAGAAGTAGCGGCAGAAGTAGATTTATTAAACCCTGCATAATACGCCTGGTAAGACCATGGAATATCGCTATTCAATTCAACCAATAGGTAATCACTTCCGGAACTTCCTCCACCATCATTGCTATCAGATCTTCTTGTAGCTCCAGTGATAGACTGCGTACTTTCCAGCGCACCGCTTCCACAATTTTGTTTTTGTCTTCTGAAATAGAAGATAGTAGAGTTCAACTGAGAAGCAGAAATCTGACCACAGTGCAATGCAGTCAAAACGTAAGGCTTACAATCTACATTGGTATTGTTGATGACTGAACCTGAACACCATCCGCCACCGATCAATAAACGAACGGTTGCATCAATTTGTGGTCCCCAGTTGTCGCCTTCAGAACATCTTACATCTACCTGGCAAGGATCAGAACCTCTCTCTTCAGCTTTGTGAATAAAGTCATCTACTCCTCTGTAGCAGTGGGCAATTTGATCTACAGAAATACGACCTTGTCCACTTACGTAGTTAGGCTCATAATATTCAATAATGGCAGTTTGACCAGCCACAATTCCTGTAGCAAACTCTTTCTGACCATTGTAGTTGGCGTTTGTAAACGCACCAATCATGTCCGACTTATTTCCATTGTACACATGCATGTATGCACCATCCGGAATATAAAAATCATCATAGGTAATGTAAGTCGCCAAAGCCCCTTCACAGGTCATGGACAAACGCCAAAGTTTTCCACCAGGTACATCCATCCAGGTTCCCCCGTTTTCAAGAGATTTGTTAACATCACGGAAACGACAAATTTTAAAACTTGTACCGTCTTTTCCATCAGAATCTTCAGCAGCCACCTTGTCCATATTCAAGGGATCAAAATGCAATTGCTCAAGGTTTCTATCATAATTTAAGTGGTCGTTCAAAGAACTGTATGGATCAATGTCAACACTTTTTTGAGCCATTGAGGCACTTCCAAGCATCACTAATCCAGCAAGAAGTAAACTTTTTTTCATATATTTTTAATTTAGCAACAAGCTAAAAATAGGCAAAATGTTCTAATAAAAGAAATCAATAGCGCGCTCATTATTGTAATCTAACAAGGTTGAGGAACTAGTCTAAAAGGTAATTCCCATTGCCGTCAACGCTCACCGAAAGGTCTTGTTTGCTTGTCTCAAATTCAACATATATTTTCTTGAGGTTTTGCCAGAAGGCCAGAAGCTCTGCATTTCCTTTCGAGTTCAGTATAACATTGTATTTCTCATCCATTGCAAAGGGAAAAATATGAACCGGAATTTTTAGTTGACCGTTATTTCTGGCTTCCACGCACAAAACATACAACTCTTTGATTTTTTCGTCAGTAAGAGGGATGCAGCCAATTGTCACACAGTTTCCATGAATAAAAATATCTCCTCCCAAATCAGAATGCGTGCTTTTCTTCTTATCGGAGGCATTGGGATAATTGATGCCCAGTGACAAGTGAAAATTGCTCCATGGATTAAACCTATCAATGTAGTAAACACCTTCAGGGACCTGCCCATCTCCTCTCTTTCTTTTAGGTCCCAATTGACCCGAAAGCTTACAAAATTCGTAGGTATGAATTAACTTGTATTGCTTGTGATTCTTGTCTTTTGCAAAGATCTGAACTTCCTTTTCTTTTTTTAGGGCCCGTATGTAAATTTTTACAGAATCATAATCGAGTCCGGCTTTTGTTACATACCCTTTCACAAGTTTCTCTTTTTGCGAATAGGCTTCCTTTACACGGGTATGCGTCTTTTGTTCCGATTTAAAATCTCCTGCCATGGAAGACACCAAGGTAAAAACAAAAAAAATGTTAAAAATAGCATGCATCTAAAATAAGGTACGGTTTATGTACGTATTTTGTTATCCACCAATACTTAAAATTGCGCTTTTATGTAATTTTAGTAACAGATATGGATTAAGTTAAGTATCTTAATAAGAAATAATGTCAACTAACATGTTCAAACCAAAACAATTCTTCTTTAAAGCTTTAGCGATCGTTTTACTCAGCGTTCCTTTAAGTTCTTCAGCGCAGAGTGACCTTGCTTCAGCTGATGACGATGGTTACAACTCTCTGGAGACCACAATCAAATTCCGCTATGTATACACTTATGTAGATGGCTACTACGTAGATAAAGTCAATACCAGCGCTTTAACCAAAACTGCGATGAAAGCCATGGCAGAGTCAATTGATTCGACCAAAGCAGACAAATGGGTCAGAAAATTCTATGACGAGTCCATGCCAATGGCAAGCTTTAATGCGCTTTTTGAAGAATTGCATAAGGTGGCTCACGATTCAATAGACCGTGCCGACCTGGTGGATCATGGTATTAGAAAAATGTTGGAGGAATTAGATCCTCACACCGGCTATTTCACATCAGCGCAGTACAAGGAGATGAACACACCTCTTAAAGGGAACTTTGAAGGCATTGGCATTCGTTTCCAAATTCTTAAGGATACCCTGATGGTGGTGAATCCTATTCCAAATGGTCCTTCTGAAAAACTGGGCATCATGGCTGGCGATAAAATCATTAAAATAGACAACGAAACAGTGGCTGGGACCGGACTTAAAAACTCTGGCGTGAGAGATCGTTTATTGGGTAAAAAAGGAACTCAAGTATCCGTAGTGATTCAGCGCAAGGGCGTGAATGAACTTTTAGATTTTGTCATTACAAGAGATAAAATTCCAGTATATAGCGTAGAAGCCTCTTATATGGTACAACCGGAGATTGGATATATCAAGCTTAACAACTTTTCTGCGACCACGATGAAAGAGATCAATAAGGCCATTGACACCTTGAAGGGTCAGGGTATGGAGAAATTAATCCTGGACCTGCAGGGCAATGGCGGGGGATATTTATCTACGGCAGTTGATTTGGCCAACGAATTTTTATCCGACAGACAGTTGGTTGTTTATACCGAAGGGCGCGCTTTTCCAACTGACAAGTACTTTGCAAACACATTGGGTAGTTTTGAAAATGGAGAATTGATTGTATTGATAGACCAAAGTTCTGCTTCTGCTTCAGAAATTGTTTCCGGAGCCATTCAGGATTGGGACAGAGGTTTAATTGTTGGTAGACGTTCGTTTGGAAAGGGACTGGTTCAACGTCAAATTACTTTGCCAGATGAAAGTGCTATGCGCTTAACTATTTCAAGATACTACACCCCTACCGGCAGATCAATCCAGAAACCTTATGACGATGGTTTGGAAGCCTATTATAAAGAAAAGTACAGCAGATATGAGTCCGGTGAGCTTACTGATGAGAATAAGATTGATTTTCCTGACTCCTTAAAATTCAATACACTCGTTACAAAAAGAGATGTGTATGGAGGTGGGGGAATTTCTCCGGATGTATTCGTACCGCTTGATACGACTACACAATCAGATTATTTCTATGACATTATTAGAAAAGGACATTTGAATACTTTTAGTTTGACCTATGTGAATGACAACAGAGAATCTATCAATAGAAAATATAAGTCCTTCGAGAAGTATAGAAACGATTTTGATCCTATCAAAAACGGGGTAATCAACAAACTCACCAAGTATGCCGAGAAAGAAGGGCTTGAGTTCGATGAAGAAGGTTTCGAGTCTGCCAAGGACCTATTGTCCGTACGATTAAAAGCTTCTATTGCCAGCAATTTGTACAGCAGTGATAAATTTTACGAAATCATTAATGTCTTAAACGACCCATTGCAAAAAGCCATTGAATTAATGAACTCTGGCGAGTATCAGAAAATGAAATTGGCGATGAACAATTAAATACTAATTTTGTAGAAAGAATTTAAGTTTGAAGATTATGAGAAAGCAATTGGTATTTGGATTAAGCGCTGTGGTTCTGAGCGCTGGATTAGCGAGCTGTGGTTCTTCTGGTGACAAGCCAGATGTTAAACCTCCTGCACCGAAAATTTCTAATGATGCCGCTGTTCCAGAACCTGCATATGATAATAACAACCCAGGATTGGAAGGTAACAATCCACAAAAAGTTGAACCGCAACCGGAAGTGCAGGCTAACCTAACAAGCATGCTGTTTGAAGAGTACAAACACGACTTTGGAAATGTACCAAAAGAAGGTCCGAATGAACATGTTTTCAAATTCACCAACACTGGAGACAATCCTTTGACGATTAAAAACGCAAGCGCATCTTGTGGTTGTACAGTTCCTAACTGGCCTAAAGAACCAATTATGCCTGGAGACGGTGGAGAAATCAAGGTAGTGTTTACACCAAAAGAGAATCAAGCTGGAAAACCAGTTACCAAAACTGTAACAGTGATGGCTAACGTTGAGGGTGGTTCTCAACAGCTGAACATTACCGCGCAGGTTGCTGCCGAATAAGATAAGCGATAGATATTTTGAAAGCCGTTCTCAAGAGAACGGCTTTTTTTGTTAACTTATTTTAATTTTAATTCAGTCCCCATGAAGCGCATTGTACCACTGGTTCTGTTAATCCTTTTAGTCAGTTATTCTGTTGCTCAAAACGAGCATAAAATACACGCTGAATTTCCGGAACTTTCACGTTTTCCGGGTGTGAGAGATCTTACTATGTCACCTTCCGGAACTGAGGCTTATATCACTGCACAGAGTCCACTTGAAGAAGTTTCCGTGATTTTAAGACTCACCAAATCCAACGGAGAATGGACACATAAAATTGCGTCTTTTTCTGGTAAATACAGGGACTTGGAGCCTTTTTTATCTCCGGATGGCCTTACGCTTTATTTTGCCTCTAATAGACCTATGGTAGATTGTACTCAACAAGTTGGCGACTATGACATTTGGTATACGACCAGACAAAGTATTGATGATGATTGGAGTCAAGCCGTTAACCTTGGTTCTCAAGTAAACTCTGAACACAATGAATTTTATCCATCCGTGTCAAATAATAAGACCATTTACTTTACTTCTGATAGACCAGGAGCAGTAGGTAAAGACGACATTTTCTATAGTAAATGGCATGACAATAAATATAGCTCCCCACAAGCTTTGAGCGACTCTATCAATTCTGAGGGTTACGAATTCAATGCTTTTATAGCACCAGATGAATCCTATTTAATTTATACAGCTTATCGCAGACCTGGCGGACAAGGCAGTGGTGATCTCTTTATTAGTTTCCGGGATGCCAATAATGAATGGGGACAAGCCATCAACTTAGGCGCTCAGCTCAATTCTAAATTCATGGATTATTGTCCTTACGTAAATACGACCTCACAGACCTTGTACTTCACAAGTAAACGGAGTTCATTTAAACCGGTTAATGACTTTAAATCTACTGAACAACTTATCGAAACCTTAAATCAAACTGAAAATGGAATGAGTAAAATTTACAGTGTCTCATTATCCGCAATTCCGGCGTTGAAGAAAATTATAGACTAACTACTCACACGCAGACTCATAAATAAAGTACTCCTTATTGTCTCCTAGGCTCTGAGCCATTTTAAAATCGGCACAAGCTTTTTCAGAACGCCCTAAACGGTAATTCGCTACTCCCCTATTGTAATAGGCCTTAAAATGAGTGGCATCCAGTAAGATCACTTTGGAAAAATCGTTCACGGCTTTGATGTTTTGTCCCATCTCAATGTACATATTTCCCCTTCTGAATAACAAATCAACATTGTTTCTTTGCGAACGGAGTGTTTTACTTAACAAGTCTGCTGCCTTATTGATCTGTCCTTTCTTCACAAGATAATCAGACATATGTGCCACCGCCATTGGGTGATCTTTCTGAAGTCCCAAGGCCGCATTCAGGTCATTTATATAGGATTTCTCAAATCCTAAAGAATCGTAAAATAATGCTCTTTGAACGAGCAAGTCCGGGTTAGTTGGTTCAACCTTTATTTCATCGGTCACCTCATCTACTCTACCGTTCAAATAAGTTGTTCGTTTACTCTTTCTCCATTCAGGTGTCACCAATTCCATTTCCTTAATCAAATGGTCTGCACCAGCGAACTTATCTATGATGAACAAAACATACCTAATGTCAACCATAATGTTTCTACAAATATCCGGATCGAACATGATGTCACTCATGGTACTTTCCCAGCTTCTGTCGAAATTCAAACCAATCAAATGTCCCTCCCCATTGATACATGGGCTCCCGGAATTACCTCCGGAAGTGTGATTTGATCCAGTGAAACACACGAACAATTCTCCATCCTGAGCATAGGGACCGTAATCTCTTTTCTCAGCCAGCTCTACCAATTTTTCCGGCAATTCGAAATCGATATTGGTAGGGTCATATTTTGCCAATAAACCGTCTAGCGTAGTATAATATTTATAGGTCATGCCATCTCTTGGTTCTGATCCTTCAACCTTACCGTAAGTTAATCTAAGTGTGAAATTGGCATCATACCAGTAAGTCTTGTTTGGCATCATTTCCATCAAGCCTTTAACATATAACTGCATGAGTTGATTTTCCATTGGAGCACTGGCTCTGTACCTTGGAATTAAGTCTCCTCTGTAGTATTCTTCCATGTTCTTAACCAAAGTCAATAAAGGGTCTTTTTTCAACTTCTTCCTGTACTTTTTAGAAAAACGATTCATGGTGGATGTCACCTTATCCAAACTTGTCAATAATGATTTCTCATATAATTCGTCCACATATTCGTCTAATGCAGAACCAGACAACTTGGTCATACTGGCATTCATGAAAGATTTATTGAGTTCCGGATCGTTTAGATAAATTCTCAAGGCTCGCTTAAAAATCTCCTTGTCAATATTAACGTCATAGTTCTTGTAAAAACCTTCAGATCCTTTTATGAATTTCTCGGCATACTCACTTTTCAGTTCATTAGCAGGAATGGTATCGTTCAATAGCTTCAAAAACTTAATAGAAGCTCTGAAAATCTCCGGACCCGACCTTTGGTAAAACTCGGTAAAATTTGCCCATTCGTACAAAAATTTGTTTTGTTCTTTATAATAGTCTCTCAATTTTGGCAATACGTCTCTGTAAGGCTTGAATTCTTCTTTTTCGAAAGCCAACTTCATGTACTGACTCTCCAAAGCTTTTTTCTTATCCAGGGCATCATATGACTTCAAGCCACCAATTTGTCCAATCCATTTCTTCCAGGCATTTGCAATGCTCGCCTCTTTTGATGCATACTTCAGGAAAATACCTTTGCGCTGAGCTTTGTCCTTTTTCTGGTCGATTCTCACAGCGGTATTGATCACATCCAAAGCATTATCTCTTAACTCAATTCTTCTTGGCAATTCTTTATTGATCAGATAATCAACATAATCTGAGATCACATATTGCTGAGTTGATCCTGGGAAACCGTAAACCATGCTGAACTCACCTTCCTGTCTTGGTTCCATTGATACCGGTAAGGAATGTTTTGGCTTGTAAGGCACATTGTTTTCACTGTACTTAGCCGGACGGTTATTTTGGTCTGCATAAATTCTGAACATGGAGAAATCTCCTGTATGTCTTGGCCACACCCAATTATCCG
>JAUILH010000118.1 GCA_030433115.1 Bacteroidia bacterium
TTAATGACTTCCCAGTCCACCAGCTGGATTTTCTTTTCCAAAATGGCTCGTAACAAATCTCGATTATACGGTTGTTCTTTGAAAGTATGTGAAAAGAAAAAATAGGTCTTGTTCTCGATTAACTCTGGGATCGGGACTTCTTTAACACCCAAAAGCACATCACAATGTGCCACAGAGTCCACTACATCAATGCCTTCTGCCCTATAAGCTTCATCAGTAAATTTGCGAATCTCACTGGACTGGACAAATAATTCCAATTCAGGATGAACTGCCTTGATAGTTTTGCACTGTTCAGGAGACAGGGGAACTCTCTTGTCTGGAGGAACTTTCCCTTCGCGAATAACACCTATTTTCATTGAGTTGGTTTTGCCAGCAAATATAATTTTTTTAGTCTTCAAAATCACTTGATTCGTCTATTAGACGACAGTTCATCTCAACTTCATAGCGCTTTTTTTAGTAAATTGGAGGACATTAAAACTCTAACATGAAAAAACTAGCCCTTGCAACGCTAATTACTACTCTAACTACTTCATCAATTTTTGCCCAGGAAAGGGTAGCCACTTTCGACTTAAGTCCGGAAGTCTACTCAACCATTAAAGACATCAGAACGGACGGCAATCATGAAGTGCCACAGTATATCAGATTTAAGAAAAACGGTGAAGTGCCACTTCAAAATATTGAAGACTGGATTGCGCAAAATCTGGTAAAGGACAGCCGCTTTTCTTTAAAACAGGTCAATAAGTCTGTTGACAATATGGGACACACCCACATAAAATTCAGACAAACTTTCAACCAAATTCCAATTGAAGGTGCCACATATTTGGTTCACGCTTACAATAATCACGTATATGCTGTAAATGGTCATATTTTTTCACAAGATCATTTTACGGGTGCGCAAACCTTGTCTGAAACCCAGGCATTGGAACATGCCAAAAACAGTTTTCAGTGTGAAAGCTTTAAGTGGGAAATTGAAGCGGAGGAAAATACACTCAAACAAGAAACCAATGATCCTAACGCAACTTATTTGCCTCAGGGAGAATTGGTATATGTTGCCAAAAAAGGAAACTTTGATGCCAAAGACTTCAGGCTCGCCTACAAATTTGACATCTATGCCCATAGACCAGTTCAGCGTGCATGGACTTTTATAGATGCAAGTAATGGCAACGTGCTCTTTAAGAATAAGCGTTTGTATGATGCCGATACGCCCGGAACGGCAACAACGGCATATAGTGGTACAAGAAACATCATTTCTGATAGCTTTGGTGGCGGATATAGGTTAAGAGAATCTGGTCGTGGAAACGGGATCAACACTTTTGACATGCAGAATGGGACTACTTACCAACAGACAGATATCACAAGTCCGAACCCAAACTGGGTTATGACCGGAAACGATCAATATGCCCTGGATGCGCATTGGGGTGCCGAAATGACTTATGATTACTACGATATTGAACACAATAGAAATAGTATTGATGACAACGGTTTTACTTTGAACAGTTATGTTCATTATGATAACAATTACGCCAATGCATTCTGGGATGGACAAAGAATGACCTATGGAGATGGAAATGGCTCTATAACGGCTTTGACATCCTTGGATATTGCTGGTCATGAAATCACACATGGTTTAACCACCTTTACAGCAGACTTAATATATCAAAACGAATCTGGTGCGCTGAATGAATCTTTTAGTGACATATTTGGTGCAGCGGTTGAATTCTATGCTCTTGGATACGCCAATGGTGACTGGCTGATCGGAGAAGATATTGGAAGTTTGATCAGAAGCATGTCCAACCCGGGACAACTTGGAGATCCTGATACTTACGGTGCTGGTGACTGGTATACAGGAACAGCCGATAATGGCGGCGTTCACACAAACAGTGGTGTCCAGAACTACTGGTTTTACCTATTAACTGAAGGCGGATCAGGCACCAATGATGCCGGAGATGTCTATTCCGTCAATGGCATTGGTTTGACAAAAGCGGCACAAATTGCTTTTAGAAACTTAACCGTGTATTTAGATGAAAACTCCAATTATTTGGATGCTCGTTTCTATGCCATTCAAAGTGCAACAGATTTGTTTGGACCCTGTTCCCCTGAAGTGATTGAAACCACCAATGCCTGGTATGCGGTGAATGTGGGAGATGAATATGACCCTAACTTTGAAACAGATTTCACGCCTTCAATTACCGGAGGATGCCAATCTCCATTTACAGTTGATTTCAGTGCTTTAAGTGCATCTGCCGGAACAGGAACTTATACCTGGGATTTTGGTGATGGCAACACGGGAACTGGTATCAATCCAACTCACACATACACATCCAACGGAACCTACACGGTTACTTTAATAGAAGATGGTGGTGCTTGTGGTGTTGACACAGCTGTATATATAGACTTGATTACTGCGGGCCAACTTAATCCACCTCTAGTCACAGACGGATCCATTTGTACACCCGGCACAGTCGACTTATTCGCCAATTCTGCTGGGCAGATTACATGGTGGGATGCGCCTACCGGTGGAACTCAGATAAATACTGGTTCCAGTTATTCACCCACAGTGAGTAACACAACCTCTTATTGGGTGGAAAGTGCCACTGGTTTGTCTCCTGACTATGTAGGACCAACCGACAACACTATTGGAAACGGTGGTTATTTCACCGGAAATCAATCACTCATTTTTGATGCACTTCAACCCTTCACTTTGGTATCCGTTTGGGTAGATGCCAATGGTGCTGGAAACCGAACTATAGAACTGAGAGATAACGGTGGAACTGTCATTCAATCCGCAGTAGTGAACATTCCTAATGGTCCAAGTACAGTGACATTGAACTTCAATGTACCTGCTGGTAACGGATATGAAATTACCTCACCTAGTCCGGATTTATATCGCAACAGTGATGGCGCATCTTATCCTTACTCTGTGGCGAATGTGTGCAATATCACCGGAAGTACTGCTGGAAATGCAGGCTATTACTACTTCTTTTACAACTGGGAAGTTCAAACTGCACCATGTCAGAGTGGTCGTGTTGAAGTCATTGCGGCTGTGGCTGATGACCCACTTGGAACAAATGACTCTTTGTGCTCTCCCGGCGTGGCTAACTTAATTGCAAACGGAAGTGGTGTTGGAACACTTAATTGGTATGATGATGCTTCAGGAACTACATTATTAGGATCTGGAACCAACTTTGCCACACCTTCTATCAGTTCAAGCACAACATTTTATGTATCTGAGGAATTACCTGGTGATCTGAATACAGTGGGGCCTGTTGACAATACTTTCGGAAACGGTGGTTACTTTAACGGAGATCAACATTTGATTTTTGACGTTGCGGCTCCCGTGACTTTAGAATCAGTTCTGGTTTACGCTGGAAGTAATGGTACCAGAACCATCGAACTTAGAAATAATTCCGGAACAGTACTTCAGGACACTGTGATCAATATTCCTGCCGGACCGCAGAGAATTTATTTAAATTTTGATTTAACGCCAGGAACCAATTACCAATTGGGCACCTTAAACGGATCTAGCCCAGATCTTTTCAGAAACAGTGACGGACCATCTTATCCATATGATTTGCCAGGTAAAGTAACCATCACCAATAGCAGTGCCGGAACACCTGGATACTACTATTTCTTCTATGACTGGGAAATCAGAGATCCATCATGCATCACTAACTTAGTACCTGTTGAAGCAGTGGTTAATACGCAACAAGATGCGACTATAGACCCAACTGGTGGTTTTTGCCCATCTGATTCTCCCGTGAATTTCACAGCGGCAGATGCCGGAGGAACCTGGAGCGGTCCTGGAATTACGGATGCCAATGCAGGAACTTTTGATCCCGCAACCGCTGGTGTTGGTACGCACACTGTTATCTATACGCTTGGCGGAATTTGTGATGATGCAGATACTGTTATTGTTTCAGTGAATACCACTTTAGATGCTACCATTACGAATGCAGCTGACTATTGTTCTCAGGACAATCCGGTTACATTTACGGGAGTTGATGCTGGTGGAACATGGACAGCTAGTTGTGGGACTTGTATCAATTCTTCAACAGGAGAATTTGATCCGGTTGCTGCTGGGGTTGGTAGCTATACAATTACTTATGATATCTCCGGATCATGTGGAGATTCAGATGCTCAAACTGTTAATGTGAATCTTCAGCAAGACGCTACAATTGATCCGGCCGGACCATTTTGTAACAATGATGGCGCGGTAACTTTAACAAGTCTTGAACCAGGGGGAACCTGGATTGGAGATGGCATCATTGATCCGGTTAATGGTACATTTGACCCAATGGTATCAGGAAACGGATTCCACACGATCAGCTATGTATTGTCTGGCGTTTGTGGCGACAGTACTGCGCAACAAATCAATGTAAATCCTCCACCAACAGTAACCTTGAGTGGTACAGACACACTTTGTCTGGAAGACAATGCCATTACGCTGACAGGGACGGGTGTTGGAACAGGTGTATATAGTGGTCCTGGAGTAAGCGGCAACTCGTTTGACCCTGCTCTTGCTGGATCTGGTGATCACGTTGTTTATTACACCGTGACTAACTTCTACAATTGTACAGCTCAAGACAGCATGACAATTCATGTGAGTTCATGTGTTGGTGTGGATGAAAAACTGAACCACGTTCTGAACATCTATCCTAATCCATCTGAAGGGGTTTTCAACATTCAGGTAAAAGGAAGCAGTGCGTATGCATCAGTTATTGAGGTGTTTGATGCCTCAGGAAGAGTTGTATTTACTCAAAATATTCCTGCCAGATTTGGAAAAATCACCTTGAGCACTCCAAATCTATCTAGCGGGATGTATACCTTACACATGAGAAACGAAAGACATGTAGAAAGCCATAAAATTGTGGTGAGGTAATGTTCTCGTAAAATCAATTGTAAGGGCGCTCTGGTAGCGCCCTTTTTTTCACCCTAAATAATCACAACTAAATCACCCCATGGCAGATAATATCCTCACCAGCATTCCAGATCTAGACTACACGGAACAATCAGATTACTACAACCCTGAAGC
The DNA here is from genome assembly GCA_030433115.1 of Bacteroidia bacterium. Taxonomy (GTDB): domain Bacteria; phylum Bacteroidota; class Bacteroidia; order Flavobacteriales_D; family JAUILH01; genus JAUILH01. The sequence continues at coordinate 5,033 of JAUILH010000118.1, forward strand.
ATTCAACGAGCTTAACAAAAATCGCAGAAGTTGTCGTGTATATACTGATGAACCCATTCCTGAAACTGTGATGAATGCATGTATGGAAAGTGCATTACTCGCCCCCAATTCTTCCAACCTTCAGCCATGGGAATTCTATTGGGTAAAATCCAAGGAAAAAAGAGACAAATTGGTTACTTATTGCCTGAACCAGTCAACCGCCCGAACGGCAGCAGAGATCATTATTGCCGTTGCAAGACGAGACACCTGGAAAAAGAACAGTGCCATGATGCTCCAGGCTTTTGAAGAGCAGGATGAAGCTAAAGTATCGGAGTCTGCTATTTACTATTACAAGAAAATTGTGCCTTTGGCATATACCCAGGGTTACTTTGGGGGCTTAGGTATGATCAAGCGATTGGCACTTGGTTTTATAAGCATCAGTAAACCAACTCCACGACAACCCAAATCCATTGCTGACATGCGTGTTTGGGCGCATAAATCGACTGCATTGGCTTGTCAAAATTTGATGCTGGCTTTTAGGGCACACGGCTACGATACCTGTCCCGTGGAAGGCCTAGATCAAAGAAGGGTGAGAAAATTGCTTGAACTCCCCTACTCAGCAGAAATCTGTATGGCAATAACCGCTGGCAAGCGTGCAGACAATGGGATATATGGTCCTCGAATCCGCTTTGACAAGGATCTATTTATTAAAACCGTGTAACTCGTTTACTGAATCACGACCTCCAAGGTATCGGACGACATGGCGACAAAATACCCAAGCGCATTGTTATTCCAATTACTGATTGGATTGCCAGGGGCTGCGCTTCCTCCATTTGGACTTTGATCGTTTGACACGATATCCGCCATAGAATTGAAAAACTCATAGGCAGGTTTATCGAAATGAATCATCTCAACCTGAACGGTATCTCCCAAATCAAAAAACTGGTTTGCCAATGGCAGTCGAACGTAATTTCCATCAAAGAAAGCATCATCAAATACAATCAAATCCAATCCTTCATTTTGAAGTGTATCATTCACCCAATGCTTGAATCGGTAAAAATTCTCTTCATTGGCCGGATCATTGAATCTATTATACAAGAAATAACCTTCAGGAATTGGTCCTGTTGCTGGTTGATATTCTGCCTCCAACTGATCAAGTGTTACAACATCCAACAAACGAGATTGAGCCGTATAAGTCACTCCAGCCAATACAACCTGCAAATCATACACTCTGCCAGGAACTGCGGTCACAATGGCTTCATATTGCCCGTTACCCACAGCTGTTAGCATTTGTGAGCTCCCTTGATCATCAGACAGAGTGATGGCCGCTCCATTGACTCCATTCGGCAGGCTCGCTTCAAAATAAGAATTTGTTGCCGTAAGTGTCACCCTAAAGGTATTGGTTCCGGCATACAATGGTGCTTCAATTGCCAATTGAGAATCTTCCTCATTCAACTCCACCTGAATGACCTTTTCACAACTCCACAAAGAAGTCATCAATACGGCTCCAAAAAATATATAAACTAGTTTCATGACTTTAAAATTTGAAATTATAAGTAACTGATGGTACCCATCTGAATAGCGACAACTGAACAGCTTCAGTTTGAATTGGATTATCCTCACTTGGTCTAAAAGAAATTGAGTAAGCATTTTCTCTGCCATAGGCATTGTACAGAGAGAAATTCCAACTAGACTCGAACTTCTCCGTCTTTTTTCGCTTCCAATTAACAGCTAAATCCAGCCTATGATAGTCTGGCATACGGTAACCATTTCTTTCTGTGTAATATGGCACTACCTGACCATCTATTAGGTATTTGCCTGTAGGAAAAGTCACTGCGTCTCCTGTATAATATATCCAGGCTGCAGAAATACTCACTTTTTTATTGACATGGAATGTTCCTACGGCAGACAAATCATGTGTTCTATCTTGTCTTGCAGAAAACCATTGTTTGTCATTGATCTCATCGAACTGACGCTCCGTTTTTGAGATTGTATAGCTCAACGATCCGGTAAATTTCCCTTGTGTTTTCTTTACTGATAACTCCAAACCATAGGCTCTTCCATCTCCATATACCAGATCGCCTTCCAATTCATTGTTGAGGAAAATATCCGCCCCGGTTCTGTAATCAATGACGTTTTGCATGTCTTTATAATAGGCCTCCACAGACGTTTGGTACATATTATTCTTAAAGTTCTTAAAGTAGCCCAATGCAATTTGATCTGCGATTTGTGGTTTTACATTATTACTGCTATTGATCCAAACATCTGTTGGAGATGAGGTTGTCGCATTGGTTAATAAGTGCAAATATTGATAGTTTCTGTTATAAGCTAATTTAACGGAACTACTGGGGTTGAGTCTATAACTTGAGGAAAAACGGGGTTCCAATCCATGATAAAACTGAATGGTTTCCCAGGCACCCACTTCTTGTTCACTGGTCATTTCTCCTGTTTCATCAAATTCATATTTTACACCATCTCCCATGTAATTGAAAAAAGAGTACCTCAAACCATATCCCAAATTCAATCTATTACTCACTTTTTGCTCATTCTGAATATACACAGCTCCTTCCAGCGAATACTTTTTGATGGCATCCTGTGCTATAATACCTGTGTTCTCACCAGCTTCAAGGTTTCCGGGCTCAATGGTATGATGGATGACGTTATATCCAATTTTCATCGAATTTTCGTTGTTCAAATAATAAGAATAGTCCTGCTTAAAATTCCAATCCCTGATGACAGATTCCAGCCCAACTTTATCCTCATCTTCACCAAAACTGAACTTATAATCATAATTGCTATAGATAAATGAGGTATTTGAGAACAAACGATTATTAAAGAGGTGGTTCCAACGAATGGTTCCGGTTGCATTCCCCCAAGTAAGGCCAAAAGTACTACCAAATCCGAAATTGTCGCGACCAAAATATCCGGACAGATAGATTCTGTCTTTCTTGCCCAATGTATAGTTTGCCTTTAAATTCAAGTCATAAAAAAACAACTTAGATTGGCTGATTGTCTCATCAGGTGACAAACCAAGAAACAAATCTACCAAAGACCGTCTCCCTGAAACAATGAACGATCCTTTCCCTTTCTTGATAGGTGCTTCAACAGTCAATCTGGAACTCACCAAACCAATGCCTCCGGAAACACCTAGTTTTTCTTTATTCCCGTCTTTCATTCGAATATCCATGACTGAGGACGTTCTTCCTCCATACTCTGGCAACATACCTCCCTTGTACAAATCAACATCTTTAAGGGCATCTGAGTTAAAAACAGAGAAAAAACCTAATAAGTGAGATGGATTGTACACCGGTGCCTCATCCAGGAGAATTAGATTCTGATCTAACCCACCACCTCTCACATAAAAACCGGCATTCCCTTCTCCGGCACTTTTGATACTGGTTTCGTATTGTGTTAAAGCGTAGATAGGATCGGGTTCAATCAAAACCGGTAATTCCTTAATTTTTCCTAGATCTACAGTCAACTTACTGCCATCTGCATCATCAAGTGTATTCACCACAGTATCTCCTTTCACAACCATAGGACCCAACACATCATCTTCTGAGGTTAACTTAATATCCAGTGATAAGTCCTGATTCAAACTGATTTTTTCATTCAATGCGGCATAACCAATGCTTCTGAATACGAGCGTGTAGTCTCCTTTTTCAAGCGTGAGCGAATAGAAACCATACTCATTGACAACAACTCCTACACCTTCCAACTCAGCCACCCGAACCTGGGCGCCAATTAAATCCTCTCCATTGGCATTGTCTGTTACATGACCGCTCACCGTGAATTTTTCCTGAGTATATCCATTAAAACCGAAGAAGGTCAAACAGATCATACAGAATAGATATTTCATAATCTTCAAATTTCTGTGTCAAAAGTAAACATACTAACAGCACAAGTTTTTAAATGTTTAGTCAAATGACCGATTTTGACAATGAAATGGACAAATATGCTTTTAACACATAGCATTATTTTATTGAGCCGTCTCTGAAGAGTACGCATACTGAGCAGACAATTGTATATTGCACAGACCATCTTGCACTATGGCATTTAAGGTTCCAAGACATATCATCAAAGTAGCCCTGATATCCTCACCTATTCTGGCATTGTTCAGCATGGCTCCCATGACATTTGTGGTATTCACCATTAACAACAAACCTGTTTCTGCCATTGACCCTGATTTAGGCATGCTAGCCCTTGCGATTTCAAGCATAACCATTTCAATTATGCTCTTTTGGGGAATCAATATTTACATATTTTACTACCTAAAGGAATCTTTTAAGCGCAAATCATGGTCTACAAACTGGCTTTATCCGCTGTCTTATATTGAAGTTTGGACCTGGATTTTCATTTTGCGCACCTTACTTTCAGATTTGAGACCAGAAGAATTACACAATGTTCCACACGAAGGGCTTTTTCCGTTCTTAGGTGCTACCATGGTAAATACATTGATTTTGATTTTGTTGAATTTATTTGATGCCAGAAGCAAGCAATCTGAGCTTCAACTTGAGAAAGCACAGCTTGAGTTTTCACATTTACGTGCTCAACATGAACAACTCAAAAGTCATATTGAACCTCATTTTTTGTTCAATGCGCTGAATACTTTGAAAATCCTACAAAAAAAATCTCCTAATCTGGCACAACAATACACCGTTAATCTGTCCAACTTATTGAGACGTTCCATTAGTTTTCAAAAGAACGATTTTTCGTCATTAAGAGAAGAGGTTTCCTTTCTGAAAGATTATTTAGAACTTCAGAAAATCAGGTTTGGAGACAGCCTGGATTATCGATTGCACCTCACAAAAGATCAATTGGATTCTTACAGACTGCCTATTTTCACCTTACAAATTCTGGCGGAAAATGCGATTAAACATAATGCCATGAGCAAAAATTCGCCATTGATCATAGATATATCTATTGGATTAGACAACACGTTGGTATTTAGGAATGATATCAGCCGAAAAAATCAGATGTCCGAAGGTCCTGGCATGGGACTCAAAAACTTATCTGAACGCTATGATCTGTTGAATGTTGAAGCGCCCAGGATTAATGATTCGGGAACTTCTTTTGAAGTCCATATTAAGCTATTGTAACCATGAAACTTGTAATTATAGAAGATGAACCTCTGGTAATGGAAAATCTGGTTGAGATCATCGAATCTCTGGACTACGACATTACAATTTCTGCAACACTCACGAGTTTGGAAGATGCCTTTGCTTTTTTCGATCAGCATGATTTTCCAGATCTTTTTCTCTCTGATATTCAGTTATCAGATGGTTTAAGTTTTGACTTTTTTAAGAAAGCCAATCCGCAAGTACCAGTCGTTTTCTGTACAGCATATGATGAATACGCACTTGAAGCATTTAAGGTAAATGGCATTGACTATCTCCTAAAACCATTTAATGATTCGGACATTACCAAGACAATTGAAAAATACTATCAATTATTCCAGAAAGCCAAAACTCCAACGGCAAATGCACCCAAAATAGAGACACTTATTAAGCAACTTGAGGTTCAATCCAGAAATGCGAACCAGAATATCCTCATTCATAGTGGAGATATGATCAAGCCTATCAAGGCTTTAGACATCAATTTGGTGTATCTTCGAAATGGACTTGTGCATATTAAAACCAATCAAGGCGAGCAATTCATAAGTCCATTTACCATGGATAAAATGACCAGTATATTAAGTCCAACTGCATTTCGAGTGAACCGGCAGTATATTGTTCAAAAAGACATCATAAGTCATGCAAGTCATCATTTTGGCAGAAAACTTCAAGTACATTTAACCATTCCACACAAGGACGCCATTATTGTGAGTAAAGCCAAAGCCACAGAGTTTTTAAAGTGGCTTGAATCTGCGCACTAAGGTCATCTAATCAGACTCACGTTGCCACTCATTTTGACGATTTCATTGGTTTGGAGTACACCTGTCAGCACATAATGATAGGTTCCTCCCATCGCTGGCTCTCCTTTGATGAGTCCTAACCATTTTTGACTTAGATCGTTGGTTTCAAAAACAAGTTTTCCCCATCTGTCAAATACTTGAAAATTGGCAGACTTGAAAGCAGTACTGATCACGCCATAAGTATCGTTAAGACCATCTCCATTGGGTGAAAACGCTGTAGGAATGAATATCTCCGTACCATACTTGATGGTTACTGTGATCGTTTTTGACGCAGAACAACCATTGGATGTTCCTGTTACCGTATATACGGTTGTTTCACTTGGTGTGGCGTCCGGAGAAGCACAATTTGAACACGTCAAGCTGGAATTGGGAGTCCACACATACGTATCTGCACCTGAAGCATCTAAATAGGCAGTGCCTCCTGAATCAATAATTGTATCGTTGCTCACCCACAACACAGGACTCATATTGACAATGACGCTGACCAAAGTAGAATCCAATCCGCAGGAAGTGCTTCCAACAATATAGTAATAAGTGCCCGGCGCGGAGGAAGACGGATCAAAAGTGCCCAGGTATGCATTGGACAGTGCAGAAGGTCCGGACCAGGTGCCTCCTGCATCAGGATTGTTTGTGATTGATGCGTACAAATTCAAAGTCAAGTCTTCTGAACATAGATTCACAACGACATCATCTCCTGCAAAGGGAGACACATTGTTGCTTACTGTAACTGATGCAGTATCTACAGCACATCCTCCGCTACCAGCAACAACATAATCGTAGGTTCCGAAAGCATTGGCGGATGGATCAAATGTACCCTGATCGGCTCCCGACAATGCGCTTGGTCCATTCCAAATCCCACCAGCATCCGGATTTCCGGGAATACTGTCCAGGAGATTGAAAGCTCCAACGGTACCGCAAATATTAATGACGTAATCCATCCCGGCGTTTGCAGAAGTCCCTTGAGTCACCACAATTGTATCCGTGTTGGTACAGCCTGAAACCGGCTCAGTGATATCCACATAATAAGTACCGGCAGAATTTACATTAATCGTAGGAGACATGGCTCCCGTGCTCCATTGATAAGTATAATTCGTTCCTGTTGCATCCAAAGTAATGCTGCCAGCGCAAAAGGTGGTATCGGGGCCTAGATCTAATGGACAGCCGCAGTCTGAAGCTAAAAAATCACCCGCCATAGTAGCACCCTCTACCCACGTCCACGTACCTAGAGCACATTGAAAGGTCGTACCTACAGTTGACAAATCAAGCTCATAAATGTCGTTTTGGTTGGCAGCCAGCAAAACAGAGTTATTGCAATCAGTGTGGGCTGTCCAGAGACCGTACCAGTTTCCGGTTCCCAAGTTTCCCAGAATCACACTGGCAATTGGATTCGAGATATTTACTTCCAGCAAATCTCCGTTCATACAAGTCATGTACAAATTGCCTCCGTGAAAAGCCAGGTCTCCTCCGGAAGTGCATGGCAACTCACCTAAGGCAGTGAAAACACCGGTTACAGGATCGACGGAATACAATGAGTCGTGGGCGGCATAGATATTTCCTGAGGCATCTGCCACCAAGGCGTTTGAATTGGTTGTGTGCTGAGAAATGGTCGTAGATGTGCAATTAGTCAAATCGATCGAAATGAAATAATTACTCATTAAACCATATAAATTCCCATTGGGATGAAAAGCTATGTCTCCAATGTTTCCTGAGGTAGTTCCTCCTCCAGTATTAACAGGTATGTTGTTGCACACCACTGTTTCCGTGCATGTTGTTGGGTCGATGGTGAGAATTTTGCCACCTGAAGAAATGTAGTAATCCTGAGCACCAGACCAATTCCAAATGCCGAGAAAAATCACAGTCAGTATCAGCTTCATAAGTCTAGTTTTACAGTGATGGACGTCCTCTCGTTGGGTTCTTGTAATAAAACGGATTAGGATTGATGAATCTAAGCGACAATTCAATTCCTCCTAAACCATTGTTTGCCTGAGTTAACTGTGAAACGGTGACATCATAGCTCAAACCACAGGCAATTTTCCCATACTCTATGAACAATGTTGGAGAGACCGCATCTTTATATCTATAAAACACACCTAAAGATGCCGCAAAACCAGACTTAAACCCTGTTATTCTTGATCCTTGCTCGATTTCATATCTGAATAAGCTCCCTAAAATCAACTCTTGATGATTGCCTTGTCTACTGAATAAAAACGAAGGGACCAGTGCGAGATTAGAACCTGGCAAATTCACATAAAATTTTGAAAACACATTGTACTTCCTCCCAATCACGCCTTCCTGACCGAGAATTGGGTCTAATTTGGGTTGTGTTAAGTGATA
>JAUILH010000119.1 GCA_030433115.1 Bacteroidia bacterium
TTTCGCTTGGTGTACCAGCAGCTGCACCACCATAAATTGAACTATCGCATGCAGCAGTTCCTCCCGTAAAATAATCGACTAATTCACAACCATTTGTGTCCGTAAGGCTCATCATGATGGAGTAATTGGCTGAATCTGGCAAACTAATGTATGGCCCTGATCCACTCGCTGAAATTGACGGTATAGACCAATTTATAGAAGCCATCCCTGTAGAGTCTGATAGTATAATTTCATTATTTTGACAATCGACAGTGTAAAATGGTTGAAAATCAACAGGCTCTTTGATATGAACCAATGCAAAACTGTCCACTCCAATTGAACAACCTGCTCCATTAATTGTGGTAAGGGACACCAAATAAGTTCCGCCAGTCGAATACACCTTACTTATACTGGCTCCTGTTGATGTTGGGCTTCCATCTCCTGCATCCCAGGTCCAGACATTATTAGAGCTGATAGAATAGGTCATGTTCAGTTCATAAGGTGCGCATTTCTCAATAACTATTGGATTATGAGCTATTTGGGAAGCATATACATATACAGCATTATCAAACTTAAGGGTATCAATACAACCATAACTATCTGTGGTAATTAGATTAATATCATGAAACCCAGGATTTTGGAACACATAATTGATAGAATCTCCCATCAACCAATTACCATTGTATTCCCAGGAGAAGGTTCCTCCATTAACATTATCAGCAATTAATCCTACTGATAAAGGCGCACAGCCATTGCTATTATCAAAAGTTACCACACTTGGAGCACCCAGCACTTCAACATATATAGTTGTGTCAAAAAAGCATCCATTTGAAGTCAATGCCTCCAAATAAATCTGACTTTGACCGTAATCGTTGAATTCCAGAGAGATTTGATGATTTCCGGAAACGGGTATACCATTTTGATACCAGGCTATTCCATTCAGCGCGGAATCACAGGAAAAACTAAGCACCTCTCCCCTACAAACGCTGTCGCTCGTATATGTAACATTCAAATATTGAGCACTGCCCACTTGAATTGTTGAAGTAGATAAAGTATCCGTGCACCCATTTTTACTTCCTATCAACTCTAAGGGATAACTGCCTTGATTTGGAGAAGAAATGACACATGTATTTGAAGCTGAGATCAGGTTTGAGTTAAAATACCACTCCAATGCAAATCCCTGCCCATTGGGAACGTTTAAATGAAGTGAATTGTTTTCGCAGATACTCGTATCCGGTAATTCTTGAGATAAGATCATTTTGTTAACGGTAACCAGAACGCTGTCCGATTTATGATAACAGGCATTTGTATCTATCATCTCAAAACCAATATAAAAGTCACCATAGGAGGTGTAATCATGAGCAGTATTTGCCGAAATCGTACCATCTCCAAAAGACCAGGAAATTGAATCGAACGGCAACGGATAATTCACTTGAACGATCTCCCCGGTATCGCACATTTGAGTATTGGAGACAGAAAAGTTGAGATCAGGAACAGACTTGATTTCCTGCGGAATTGTTATGCTTTTTGCACTGGTACAACCAATGTTGTTGGAAGCAAACAAGGTGATAACCGGATTGCCCGGCGCACTATATGAATGTGTTGGTGAATGATTGGTATTTGAGTTCCCATCTCCTAAATCCCAGAAAAAGTTACTTGCGTTTTGAGAAGTGTTGTTGAACTGAACCAGATTGTCATTCAAACATTGTCCAGTTTGGTCAATCACAAAATCAGCACTTGGGTTTGGAAGCACCTCAATATAGGCAACCTTTACAAGGCTATCCGTTGCGCCAGAAGTCCCGAGAATTGTGAGTTTAATGGTGTATTGTCCCGGATTAAGGAATGCAATTGTCGGGTTGGGAATGCTGGATTGTTGACCATTGCCAAAATCCCAAAGTACAGAAGACCCTGTGGGTACATTGCTTTGGAACGAAACACTATATGGCGCGCAACCTAGAGTGTCGGTTGTTGAGAAGGAAGTAGTTTGTCCGAATCCCACTTGACTCGCAACAAGCAAGATAATAATCACTATACTTTTTAAACTCATCTTTTCTAATTTTGGACTAAAAATGAGCCATTAAATCGGATGAGATATACAAAAATATTCGAGCATACCAATGGGGCTTCCAAACGTTGGGAAATTTAAAACGTCCATTCATCGATTTTGTATCAGATAAGTGAAGAACTTATGGTATAATTACTGGTTTAAGACCAACGATTTACATGCTTGAGTTTGAAATTCGAAAAACCTTATCAGTACTCATTGTTGAAGACAATGTACCTGATGTCTACATCCTCCAATCTCAACTGGAGAGGAATCCACACAAAACTTACTCGTTTACACACTGTCAAACTAAAAAAGAGACGCTCAGTGTTTTAAGAGAACACACCAAGTTCGATATCGCCTTCCTGGATCTGGGGATTCCTGATTCCATTGATTTTGAGTTACTCGACTACTTGGTAGCTTATTATCAAGACCTTCCTGTCATCATACTGACTGGTTACGGTGACACGCAGAGGGCAACTCAAGCAATTCAGAGAGGTGCGCAGGATTATTTGATGAAAAATAACATCAATGCTGAATCTACAATTAAAGCCATTGATTTTGCAATTAGTAGAAAGATCAGTTCGGTTGCCTTACTGGAAAAAGAACAAATGATTAGAAATCTTATGTTCAACTTTCGTGGAATGGCTTACGAGTGTGTTGTAAATAATGGAATAGATATACTTAAACTGGAATATGGGAATGGAAATCTTAGAAGACAACTAGGCATATCCAAAGATCAGTTTCCTGACTTAAAAAAACTTATTCCACATAAGGAGCAAAAACGTCTCCTAAAAAACATCACGGAGCAATGTAAGGAAGGACAGGTGGATACGATTGTTCCGGTTAATTCCGAGGAAGGTAAACTATTTTTGTTGATGCAGGGAAAGTCTACTAAGCTCAAAAGCTTGTCCAATGGCTATTTGCTGAAAGGAATTATTATTGACATCACTGAAAGGCAACTTAGAGAAAAGGAGTTGAAAAGACAAAGGAATCGGGCTTTTCAGTTGCATTCACAATTAAAAAGTGCTCAACTCAATCCTCATTTCCTTTTCAATGCATTGGCTTCTATACAACATTTCATTGTACAAGAAGATAGCAGAAATGCGTTGGATTTAACCTCAGATTTTGCATTATTGGTTAGAGAGGTATTGAATAACTCTACCAACACATACATCAGCCTTGAAAAGGAAATTCAATTCCTCAAGAGGTACATTTCGCTGGAATCGAAAAGATTACAACAAGATTTTGAGTTAAAATTTAATTATTCGGATGATCTTGAAATTGAAAGTTTGAACATTCCGCCCATGTTGATTCAACCTCTGGTTGAAAATGCCTTAATACATGGTTTAAGTGGTCTCACGGAGAAAGGAGTACTATCAATTAATTTTTCTCTGGTTAAGGACATGATTGAATGCACCATTGAAGATAATGGATTGGGCAAAGTGGCAACCGGAGAAAAGGAACAAAACAGGAGATATGGGGCCAGTCAAATTCTGGATGAAAGGCTAGATACCCTGAGACAACTAAGCAATAAATCATTCAGCTTAACAGTTGAGGATATGTCTGACCGAGTGAATCGGGGGACTCGTGTTATTTTGAAGGTGCCGGCAGATTTGTATTGATTAAGATGCCTGCATCACTTTGAGTAAAGATTCCCTTTTTCGGACAGAAACCGGCACATGGCTGTCGTCTTCCATAATTAGATAACCTCCTTTTCCTCTTACGTATTTCTTAACTCTTTTGAGGTTCGCTATGTTCGACTTATGCACCCTAAAGAAGCCATACTCTGTTAACAAATCTTCAAACTCCTTTAAGGGTTTAGACACCACAATGCGCCTATCTCCTTCAATAAAAAATGTAGAGTAAGACCGATCAGCTTCACAATGAATAATCGAAGAAATTTCTATGAATTCAATGCCTTCCTTGGAGGGTAAGGCAATTTTCTTTAATCCGTTCTGATCATTAGAAGAATGCGCTTCTTTCAACATATTTACCCTATTTTTTATTTCCAGTTTAGAAGATTGGTCATGTTGCATGATTTCAATTCTTTGAATACATCCCTTCAATTCACTTATTCCAATAGGTTTCAACAAATAATCAAAAGCAAACATTTTCAATGCCTTGATGGCATAATCAGCATGGGCAGTGGTAAACACTACAAGGAAGTCAGGGTCATCAAACATTTGAAGCAGTTCAAAGCCGTTCTTTTCCGCCATTTCAATGTCGAGAAAGAGCAAATCTGGTTTGACACGATTGATTAGCTCGAAAGCATCATCCACTGAATTTGAGACACCGACAACTTCAAGTCCATCAGTGTACTTTTCTATCAACTTCTGCAAAGTTTGACAATTGGTATCCTGGTCATCAACAATAACTGATCTAATCATACATTGGTAATTTAAATTTGAATTCTGTATTCTTGGAGTTACTTGTTTCCAACCAAATTTTCCCGCCATGAAGCCTCATGACCTTTTGAGCCATAGCAAGTCCCACTCCGTTTCCAGCATAGGCACCTCTTGGATGGAGTTGTCTGAAAAAATCAAAAATGACTTGATCGAATTTGGGATCAATGCCTATTCCGTTGTCTTTAATGGAAAACTGCATCATTCCATCATGGATACTGGATGACATGACTATGTGCGGAGACCTATCTTTATTTCTGAACTTCAACGCATTATTGATCAATACCTTAAAGAGCAGTCTCATACTTCTTTCGTCGCATTGTAAGGTTGGCAGAGTTCCTAAATCAAATTTTGCACAACAATAACTAATCTCAATGGACAGCTCCTTCATTACACTCTTGACCAACTCACCAGTATCCACTTCTTTCAGATTAAAATCCTTCCCAATGAGTTTAAAATCGGAGATATCATTCACCAATCCTTCCATTCTACGAGCAGTACTCGTAATTAGGGTTAAATAATTGACCATCCCGTGATCTAAACGCCCCTCATACTTGAGGTGTATTAATTCTAAAAAGCTATTGATGTTGCGGATAGATTCTTTAATATCGTGAGACAAGGCATAATTTATTTGAGTCTGCTCCTCCTCCAATTGACGAATGGTGTCTATCAAGTTTTTATCTTGAAATTTGTTTAGTTCCCACTCTTCTTTCAACTTGCCTTTCATTTGATCCAGAATACCTCTTTACTCAAACTTAAATTATAAGAACGTAAAATTTCTCACTGAATTCAGTGAGAAAGACGTCCTAATTCAGCCATTTTTATGCTCAAAAAGACAAAAAGTATATCAGTACATAACTCGTGCTTCACATTCTATTTGAAAATATTCAAAGTGGATATCTGTCCGTTAGAAATAAAAAAATCCCATTCCGGTACACAGAATGGGATTCAATATTAATTGAATGATGTCTTATTTTAAGACCTTGACTTTTCTAGTTAATCCTTTATCACCAGCCAGCAGTCTCACATTATAGAGTCCTGCAGCTAACTGCCCCTTAGGCAATACTTTCATGTGCTCGCCTGCAGGAAGCTTACCAAAGTTTTCGGTGTATACTGCCTGACCGGATGCATTATAAATAGTCATTCTCACTTCTGTCGCCTCAGACAAACTGAAGTTCAAATTCAGTTCCTTATCGGATGGATTCGGGAATATGGATAGTTCGGATAAGGCTGGTTGTTCATCTGTTCCCCAATAGTCGACATCATCCCATAATTTCAAATCATCAAGGGCACCTTCTACCAGGCTCCCTCCATCCAGGTTTTGTCCGGGACGGATGCTATCGGAGACATTAAACCTCAATTGCACTTGATTCGTTGCACTCACATAGTCATTTGCTCTGAATGCCATTCTTCTCCACTCGGTTTGTCCTTGAGTAGTACTCTCAATTGGCACCCAAGTAGCCCCCGCATCATTACTGATGTATACTTGCCACCAATCTGCGTTTGGGTTGGCACCGGTAGCAGGACTATTTGTGTACCATCTCCAGTAGCTAAAAGTAGCATTTTGGTGTACTGTTAAATCAAATACCGGAGACACTAATGACGTGACACCTCCATCCACATCATTCACCCCAATTCCATCCCCCGGAGAGGCATTACCAGTTACAAAGCAGTAATCTCCTCCAGGCGTATGATCATCATCTGTTTGTGCAATGGTTGAAGGATCTCCCGCTGTTCCAAATGAGCCTACAGGAATATCAGCAACCCAATCACCAGTTGTGGCATTATCTGTTGGCAAACCAACAGTCCAACCACCAAAGTCCTGATTAAAATCATTCACATCATCTTCACCTACAAGTGCGTAGCCCACCAAAATGTAATAGGGTAAATTAGGATAAACTGCTCTTTCTGCTCCAACCGGCTGCACAGAAGACACCTGATTGTTGATGTCATCAGCCCATAAGTAGTATGCCACCACTGTTCCTACTGGTTGAGAGGGAATTACACCATCGTAAGTGTTTCCTGAAGTGTTGGTCATTGGAACGGTGCTCCAGGTAGTTCCATTGTTCACTCTGTAACTCAATGACACGCTATTCACATAGTTGGTAAACGGGAAATTCAAAGACAAATCGGCTGTAATGTTGATCCCCTGATTTTCGGTCGCGCTCAGTAAATCAGTATGAACCAACTCAGCATTAGAGATCAGAGTAATGCCATGAAGAGCAAAAGCATCAACAATGGCCAATCCGTTTGGTGTGCCATTTGTAATGTCGTTATCTCCACCATTGCCAGGTACATCATCTGCTTGCAAAGCGTCAATTAATATATTGGTATAGGCCGTGCCTTCATCTCCATTTGGACTCACAGCCTGCAAACCTGAAAACGCGTCTCTGAACAGTCCCATAGTCAGGTTCATGTCGTTCCCAACATTCAAATAGGTATCCCACCAGGCTCCGCAAATAATTTCACCATCAGCGTGAACTTCTCCAACAATGTCTATAGGATACACTTTTTTGAGGGTATCATAGCGTCTGATAAATGAGTTTGGATCGGTGTCATCTCCACCAACGCCTAAGATTGGGTTGAATGTGTAAGACATGGCCCACCAATCAGCATATCCTTCATTTACAGCTCCATTAACGAAAAACGAGCCGTTATCTGTGTAAAAGTTGTCATTAATGCCATGACCGTATTCGTGGTAAACCACATCTGCGACATTAGCATAAGTCAGGCAGCCACCTCCATCCGCATAAAAATTGATAGAGGAACCATTGTAGAATGCGTTACAAGAGCCCGTATTTAAATCGACATTGGTTGGTAAAGAAAAATCCATTCCGGTGAATCCCGGAAACCATACCTTCATGTGATCGTGAATGATGTTCACATGATAGTAGGCACTGATTTCCTGAATGGAATTGTTTCCGCTTAGATCGATGACATTCATACCGTCGTTAACCGCAGTAGTGAATGAAGGTACCGTTCCGTTATTATCGACTGTTGCCCACAAGCCTGATAATTCCATAGTAGCCATGGCTGGTCCGGATTCTGTGGTAGATACATACCCATTTTGATCAGTAAGAAAAGTATTTCCGTTAATCGTACAATTCATATTGGGCAACTTTTCAATGGTAGAAGGATCGTAAGAATGCGTGGTATACACATTGCCCTCTACATCCAATTCTATCACACCAGCTTTTTTCAACTCAGCTTGAGAGTTCAAAGGCTCATCCTTAAGATCGTCTGTTCCTTTGACATAACTCTGGTGTAATTCAAAGATATTATCTGCACTTTGCTGATGTTCACAATTTGAGCCACAAGCTGCACCGCACTCCGATACTTCATTGGCTCGATAGAGCACATTGCCATTAAAAGCGTCCACAAGTGTCAAATATCTGACCGGAATCTGTTCACTGCTCGTTCCATGAACCATGACTTTATGAGCCAAATGGTATTCGGTATATCCACTTTTCGGCACAGGAACGATGAATTGTTCTCCTGAAGCATCTGAACTTGAAATCACAGCATTTAATCCCGCTTTGGCGAAGGTTTGAGCTTGTGTGCTGCCGATCTGATCCACTAAATTTGGAATCTCCTGATAGAGTTTGGTTCCAAACATAATCACCTTGTCATCATTGGTAATTTTAACTACCATTTCCGAACCAAAAATTCGAATTCCATTGTGCTTTTGATGAAATCTCACCCAATGATGGTTAGATGAGCTGGAAACACCTTCAAACACGAGTTCTGCCTGAGGAATACTGAATTCTGAAAGGTTATTTTGAATAAAGTTGAGGGCTTTATCTTTATGTGTTGCTCCGGTGACGGTAATCGGTTTTCCCATTGCTCTGCCAGGAAGTCCTGTTGATTCATCAAAACTCACCCACCAATCACCATGATTCTGGAGAAAGTTTTGCCAAACTGGCTTTTCTCTCAAAGACTGTTGTAAGGATTGATTTAATGTCTGTCCGCGTTCCATGTATGTAACGGAAGCGGTCTTTGGCGCTCTGTATTCAATATTCTGAGCAGGATTGTAGCTTGATGAGGTCTCATCTTGCGCTTGTGTCCCAAAAATAGAGCACATGACTATCGATGATAGCAATAAGGGGGTTCTCAAATTCATGTTAGATTATTTAGTCCCTATAAAGATGCAAAAAATCAAGCGCATTTAAAAACCTACCATCTTCACAACCCAGAATTCAAACAGTTTTATACCAGAACGTTAAATCAAATTTCAAATTGAAAGCCATCGTACGAGATAAAAACTCCTTCAGGCAACTCCTGAGACACCTCATCATGTTTACCCATTAGATGAGAAATGTGGGTGAGATAAGTTTGTTTAGCTCCTATCTTTTGGGAGACCTCAACGGCTTCATCAAGGGTAAAATGACTTAGATGACTTTCTTTTCTTAAAGCATTTATTACAAGAGTTTTAACTCCTTTTAATTTAACAAAAGATTCATCACTAATTTGATTGGCATCTGTGATGTACGCAAAGTCGTTTACACGGAAGGCTTTTACTGGCAACTTATAATGTAAAACATCTATCGGAAGCAATTGAATATCTCCAATTTTGAATGCAGACTGATCAATTGCATTTAAGTTGACAGAAGGCACCCCTGGATATTTTTCACTGCTAAACACATAGTGAAACTCCCTTTTCAAGGCTTCTTGCACACGCAGACTTGCATAAATCTCCATGTCCTTCTTTTGCTTAAAATTGAAAGCCCGGATATCATCCATACCGGCCAAATGATCTTTGTGCTCGTGCGTATAGACAACTGCATCCAATTTCTTTACCTGGTTTGAGAGCATTTGTTGACGAAAATCTGGTCCGGAGTCAATTACAACAGATGTGGTATCAGATTCAATTAGAATTGAGGATCGGAGCCTTTTATCTTTCTGATTTTCGGACTGACAAACATCACATTCGCAGGCAATGACAGGAACTCCCTGACTTGTTCCACTACCTAGCACTGTGATTTTCATGGGACTAATTTAGCGACAATATCTTTTTAAGGGCAACAATTGTTCTATCAATTTCTTCTTTAGTATTGTAGCGTCCGAAAGAGAAGCGGATGTTGATTCTATCGGGATCTGTCCCTAATGCGTTGAGTACATGAGAGCCCTTATCACTTCCTGAAGAGCAAGCACTGCCTCCTGAAGCAGAAATCCCATGAATGTCAAGAGAAAACAAGAACATGTCTTTCATCTCGCTTGGAGGAAAGCTGGTGCTCAGAACGGTGTACAAACCAGCTTCTGTTGAATCTCCATTAAACTCCACTCCAGGAATATGTTCGATCAATTGATGCTTCATATATTGCTTTAGACCGGATATGTGATGAACGTGTTCTTCTAAATCTTTATACGCTTCTTCTAAGGCTTTCGCCAAACCTACAATTCCTGCAACATTCTCTGTTCCGGCTCTTAAATTTCTTTCTTGTCCACCTCCCATAATCATTGAGCCAAGGGACAAGTCTTTGCTTACATACAAAAACCCGGACCCCTTGGGACCATGGAATTTATGCGCCGAACAAGTGGCGAAATCAATCGGAAGTGCCGACAAATCAAATTTATAATGCGCCATGGTTTGCACGGTATCTGAATGGAAAAAAGCGCCATACTTTTGACACATGCCCCCCACCTGCTCTATGTCTGTGATACAACCAATCTCATTATTACCGTGCATTAAAGACACCAGAGTTTTTTCATCTGTTTGTAAAAGACTCTCCAAATGATCGTAATCAATACAGCCAGACGGTTGAAGTTTGACTATACTCACTTTAACTTCTTCACAGGCTTCTTTGAATTGTGAGGTTTGAATCACTGCTTTATGTTCTATCGGAGAAGTAATGATGTGCTTGACATCCAGGTCTCGAATGGCACAGTTAATTACCATGTTATCCGCTTCAGTTCCTCCTGAGGTAAAGATGATTTCGTTAGGATTGCAGTTGAGCAGCTTTGCAATTTTCTTTCTGCTGGTCACTATTCCGGCTTTGGCTTGTCTGCCGTGTGCATGAATTGAAGACGGGTTACCAAAATTATTTACCAAATAAGGCATCATGGCATCCAATACTTCAGGGGCTAAACTGGTTGTTGCGGCATTGTCCAAATAAATTCTCTCCATCACAAAACTTTTTTGCAAAGTTAAATTTTGAATCTGGCTTGCGAAATCTAAGCCATCAAATTTTAATTCCTAAATCGACTAAAACTCGCAAAGCTAAACCAGGGCATTCACATGATCCATGATCTCTTGAGCCAGTGCATTGGCTGCTTCAACAGAACTGCTTTCTGAATACACACGAATAATGGGCTCTGTATTTGATTTTCTAAGATGAACCCAGCCTTTATCAAAGTTGATTTTAACACCATCAACGGTATTCACATCTTCATTCTTGTATGTTTCCTGAAGGTTTGCCAAAATCTGGTCGACATCAATATCTGGTGTCAATTGAATTTTATTCTTTGAAATTTCATAGTGAGGATAGCTTTTTCTAAGCTCCGAACAAGTCATGCCCTTTTCAGCCATTAAACTCAGGAAAATAGCAATCCCAACCAGGGCATCACGACCATAGTGCAACTCTGGTAAAATAACCCCTCCATTTCCTTCTCCGCCAATCACAGCGTTAATTTCCTTCATCTTGGCAACCACATTTACCTCACCAACAGCAGAAGCCTGGTACTCCACTCCGTGTTTGTGACTCACATCTCTAAGCGCTCGCGTTGAAGATAAATTAGACACCGTATTCCCCTTCTTTTTAGACAATACGTAATCTGCCACCGCTACCAAAGTGTACTCTTCTCCAAACATAGAACCGTCTTCACACACCATTGCCAATCTATCCACATCCGGATCAACCACAAATCCAAAGTCACATTGGGTCTCAACTATTTTTGTTGAAATATCGGTTAGGTGTTCTGGGAGAGGCTCCGGATTGTGAGGAAAATGCCCAGTAGGCTCACAATACAACTTAACGACTTCAACGCCCATCCTTTCTAAAATGTACGGCACAAAGATCCCTCCGCTTGAATTCACGCAGTCGCAGGCCACCTTGAACTTGGCATTTTTAACAGCTTCCAAATTGACATAAGGCAAGTTGAAAATTTCGTCAACGTGCTTTTCCATATAGCTATCATCTAGAACATAGCTTCCCAGATCATCAACTTCAGCAAAATTAAAATCTTCCCTGGCAGCTAAATCAAGGACTTCTTGCCCCACTTCTGCCGAAATAAACTCTCCTTTTTCATTTAATAACTTGAGGGCGTTCCATTGTTTTGGGTTATGACTGGCAGTTAGTATAATTCCTCCGTCAGCTTTTTCCATTGGTACTGCCACTTCAACAGTAGGTGTTGTGCTTAAATCCAAATCAACCACATCTATTCCAAGTCCATTTAAAGTACTCACCACCAAATTTCTGAGCATATTCCCTGAAATTCGGGCATCTCTGCCAATTACAATTTTAACATGAGATCTACCTTGTTTGATAATTGTTCCATAAGCAGCTGTGAACTTTACAATATCCAATGGCGTTAGGTTATCTCCACAACTCCCTCCAATGGTTCCTCGAATCCCTGAAATAGATTTTATTAATGTCATGAGTGTTTTTTTTCAAAATTAACCATGCTATGCGATTCAGCAATCAAGTTCGTATGATTTTCTCAACAGTCTTATCTTCATCACACAATAATATGCCTGAATATGCGTAGTTTTATCAGCTGCAAATGAAATTCACTGTATACATATATGCCGTTTTATTGGGTGTGGTGATCTTGACTACGCAATGTAGAAAGGATCAATTAAGTACCGACCCGAGTCACAAATTGGCTTTTTCAACGGACACAATTTTGTTTGATACTGTTTTTACAACGGTTGGGTCGACCACGCAACAATTGAAGTTATACAACAACAATAACAGAACTGTGAACATTTCATCTGTAACGCTTGCAGGAGGCTCTGCTTCACCTTTTAGAATCAATTTGGACGGAATTTCCGGCACTTCATTTCAAGACATAGAAATTGAATCTGACGACAGTTTATTCATGTTTGCAGAAGTGACTTTGGACGCCAATAATCTTACAAATCCATTAATTATTGAGGATTCCATTATATTCTATACCAATGGTAATCGTCAGGCGGTGAAATTGGTGGTTTGGGGGCAAGATGCCTATTTTCATACCAACGAATTGGTTGAGGGTACCTGGGTCAATGACAAACCCCACGTGATATATGGCACTGCGGCTGTGGGTTTTCTGGGACTTGACTCCGGAAAAGTATTGAATATTCCCGGAGGCACACAAGTGCATTTGCACGCCAACTCAAGACTCTACGTGTATAAAAGTACTTTAAACGTGATGGGAACGGA